>JAYEJK010000177.1:0-3545 GCA_034660535.1 Thermodesulfobacteriota bacterium
CTAAGAAATTAGAAATGAGTACAGCAGGCATCGGATTTTCAGTAGAGAGGGGAGAATCAATAGCAAAAAATGGCAACCATTTGCTTACCGATTAAGTTGTTGAATTTTAAAAGAGCGTCCCTCTCCTTCTCTAAAAAACTCATGGACCGGCGCTTCCCGGTTCTTCTTCACACTCTGACTTACACACTCTGCCGTGAATTTTGTAAACTTGTCAAACAGGGCGGGTGACGGAATTTCATCATTAAGCCAGAAATCCATTGCGGCACACCATCCGGTGATACTGGTCAGCCTGTACTTATTTCTGTTAAGCGCCGGACTGTTCAGCAGAATCTCTTCCACCTCCTGTTGATTCCGTTCCCAGATCGCCCGAAGCCTTATGACCGCATCCAGATATGCGGACTCGATCCTGTCGCGGTCTATCTGCGTAATCCGCGGAAGGAGTTGCATGCCGGGCCTTAATCCGCCATTCCGCACCAACTTCAACAGATTGTCAGGATTTATATTCCGGCTTGCTAGATACTGAGCGAAAAGGCGGGATGAAGGGTATACCCTGGTGCGCCAGTAATCATCCACAACCTGCATTAAAAGATCGCTCTGATCAACCGCCAGTTCAGTATCAAAGAGGAACCCGCTTTCAAACGCATTATCCATTAAAACACGCCGGCAGAACCCGTGAATTGTGTAAATCGCCGCCTCATCAAAACCGGCCAGAGCCTCGCCGAGTCGGCTGATGGCCCTCTCCCGGTCCTGATATTCCGAAAGCAGGCGCCTTAAAGCCTCATCATCACTTGCACCGTTTTCAAATGCATCAAGGGCTTCCCGGATCCTCCGCCTGATCCGGTCACGCAGTTCCGCGGTGGCTGCAACCGTATAGGTCACCACAAGAATCCGGTTCACGGGAAGACCCTTTTCAAGCAGCAGCCGTAGAAACAGGATAGCAATGGTATAGGTCTTGCCGGTTCCCGCGCTTGCCTCAATGATATTCACCCCCGTCAAAGGCGCCCGGAATGGATCGAGCGACTGCATATCAGAAGGAATATATTTTGCGCTTTGGGATTTCATGTTAAGGATTCTATATCAAATTTGATGGACTCGTAAAGAGTCCATCGTACCGAATAAGATGGCTAAGTAAAAAGTTCGATATACAAGGAGTAGTGATTTTTCAGGTGCGAGGCCATACATGTGGTATGCCTCGTGCCTGAAAAATTGCTGCGACGCAGTAGATCGGACTTTTTACGACGCCATCAAATTTTCTTGACAAATTTTATCTGCTGGTGGTATCCATTTTTATGAAATAGTGTTTCGAATAAGCTACGCAGGGCGGCGCCCCCTGTACTCCCAGCGGCACACACAGATATTATTTCAAGCTTTACGCCCTTGATATCATACTCAATCTTCCACCGGGCGTCACAAAAAAAAAGCTGCTCCGAAAAATGGAAGGGCATGTCATCGCTAAGGGTCCATTTAATGGGCAAATACAGAAGATAATACAATCCATGTCTATCCCCCCAAAAAACCTCTTTCAAGACATCCCCTCCCACCTTCCCGAGGAAATGGTAGAGGTGATTTCAGAATCGAATAATGTCCGAATTGAGCGTATAGTCTCAAAAGGAGACTCTTCACCGGACGGCTTCTGGTATGACCAGGAGAAAAACGAGTTTGTTATATTACTCAAAGGCAGGGCAAAACTGCTCTTTGAGGGAGAACCGGAAACCGTGACCATGAAACCGGGTGACTATATTGAGATAAAGGCCCATGTAAAACATCGAGTCGATTGGACCGATCCGAAAAAAGAGACTGTGTGGCTGGCAATACACTATTCGGATTAATTATCAGTCAGCGCCCCCCTTTTTTCAACGTCCAATTTCACCCCTCCCCCCAAGGCAATCGCATGAAATTCAGGTTGCGGTCTCAGGACTTGCTTTGTTTTGGAGGCAGCCTCTTTTCACGCCAAAGGCCCAGGTGTTTGAAATTTTTTCTGACAACCGGGTGTGCGCACCCTTTGCTTTTTTTGTTTATTGTGCCATATATAACCCACAATTAACTGTAAGGGGTTAAATATGTCACCAAAACATCGAACCCAAAAAAGCCTTCCGCCTGAGGCCGCCACAATCATCTCACAAATGGGGGAACGGATCAGAATTGCCAGGAAGCGGCGTGCTATCACGATGGAAGACATGGCTTCCCGCATGTTCGTCACCAGAAAGACTCTGGCCCGTCTGGAGAACGGCGCCCCCGGTGTATCCCTTGCGGTATTTACATCGGCCCTCTGGGTGCTGGGACTTGAGAAAGACCTGCATGAAATCGCCGTGCCTGAACATGATAAAGTAGGACTCTACCGGGAACGGCTGCGTCTGCCGGAGAGAGTACGCCCAACAGAAAGCAAGGATGACCTGGATTTTTATCCGTAAAAAAAAAAGCGGAGAAGGCCCTTATGTTTTCAGTATGTATTTCATGTTTAACTGTGCATGCACAGTTAATGCACAGTTAGTATCTAAGCCTGTATTTGCAGTTTGGATCATTTCGATTTTCAGATGTTGGCTCCACTATATTCTTGTCTATGAGGTGGTTTATCCAGTTGATGGTGGTGCGTTTCGATACCCCTAACGCAATGCTTATCTCTCTTGTTTTCATCGGCTCGGCACTTGTCCGCAGCAGTTTAAGTATCTTTTCTTCAACCTTGCTGACAACTGTCTTTCTCTTTGGATAAAAAGTTATTTTGAAGCTATTTCCCGATTCAATAAGATCTGGTTCTCTGCCGGTATATTCGGTGCACAGTTTCAGTATTTTGACAGGAATGCCCAAACTGTGCAAATCCATAAATCCTGCCTCTTTTAGATACTGCACAAGAATTTGATTGCGATAGTATTTTGACCCAAGTCTGATCGATTCAAGTGAAATCGTATTCGGCAGTTTGCCGGGGCTTTCAATTTCAAGCCGATCCGGATAAATATCAACCCGGATATCTATCCCGGAGACTGTATAATCTCTATGCGCAACAGCATTGACAATCGCCTCTCGAATAGACTCCTCCGGATATGGATAGTCCACTACTCTTACGGCCCCCTTAAGCGTTGCGCTGCTTTTTTCAAGGATACCAGAACCTCTTTGTTTTTCAGGAACCTCTTAATTTCGGCATCCTTCCAACCCGAGATATCAATCTTATTGATCTGATTATGTCTGAAAAAATCTACAATTCTTGTAAAATCAAGATCCGCATACCGCCCTTTTATAATCGGGGTCACTTCGTAGTGGATCTGACCTGAAGTCTGAAACAAGCGGAGCAATTCATCTCTGCCAGCCTCTTGGATACGCGTGCCACGACGGGTATAATATCTCTCTTTTCCTCTTTGCAATATGGCATACGGCTTTGAAAAACCTGGAGAGATATAAAAACAGAATACGTCCTTTCCTTCAATATCTGAATCTGGAGAAAGAGGTCCAATTGCGAGACTATGACGGGATAATCGGCCATATCACCATTTCCATGACGCGGTATATATTTCCGGCATTTGAGCAAAGATGTCATGATGATCCCAGAACCC
>JAYEJK010000178.1:0-3541 GCA_034660535.1 Thermodesulfobacteriota bacterium
GCAAAATATGGGGCACCTCTGAACGGTTACGATCAAAGGATGGGCCTCTGTCTTTCCGAGCCACTCCAGCAAATCGTGGTCATTTCGAGGCCGGATGTTTCTGAAGGGCCAGCATCATTTTGATTTCACCATAGGAGTAATCATCTCCCAGCTCGTTTTTTATTTCACTGAGGGAATTATTGTCTGCTGCAGCAAGTTTCTTTGCAATGGCCTGTTGTTTTTCAGGTGAAAGCATCTTGTTGATATCTAATTTACCTTTTTCTACAAAAAAGCTCAAATGCCCTTCAATGGTTGATTTTACCAGGCCTCTTTCTTGTGCAATCCGGGCAATAGTTAATCCTTTATTGAACAGATCGAGACTTATATCTCTCGTCCCGGTGCCGGAAGGCGAAGCCGCATCTTTTGCCGGGGCGCTTTCTTTCGGAAGTTTTTCAGGCTCCGGCAGTACAACCTTTTCTATCCCGTGTTTTTGGCGATAAGCGCACACCATTGCCACAATTTCTTCACCGTAGTTCTCAATAGTTTTCTTGCCGACTCCATTTATTTTCCTTAAATCAGCAGTATTGTCGGGCAGGCATACCACAATCTGGATCAATACCCGCTGGTATAAAATCAGGAAATGAGCAATCTCCAGCTCTTTGGCCTTGCGGGAACGCCACTCCTTCAGGGTCTGGAACAGCTCCGAGTGAGCAACGTCTGATTCGGTATAGGCCGGGGACCGGCTCTTTTTTGCTTTTTCAGGGGTAAAGTCAATTTCAGCGGCTGAAACAGTACGCAGATAACTCGATGGTGAAAATCCTTTTTCACAGCACTGTACTCCAGCCAATTTAACCGCAATTTCCTGCTTGAGATTATTCAGGGCATTGCCAATCTTTTTGCGAAGGTCGGTATTGTCTGTTTCCACGTGCAATTTTTGCACTACATCATCAAAAATCACAGCAAACTTATCCTGAAACCATGTGGATGCTTTGCTGATTCGCTCCAAAATATAAGCATCTGATTCGGGCAGGCCGCCAGCCGCAAAAAGTGTGCGTAACTGCCGCTTAAAATTTTCACTGACAACCAGAATATCATCCGTGGCCATTTTCTTTACCTGGCCGATATCGGCAAGGCCTGAAACCTGAACTACTCTGGCATTACTCAACAAAAGGTGGGCAAAATAGCCCAGACGGTTGCTGAGCAGTTGAAAATCAAAACAATCAAGCAACAGCTGCTGCTGGTAGCTGATTTTGGCTTCCTGAAGCCGGCTTTCCGACGGCTGGTTCTGGTGAACGTTTTCGTCAAAGCACTTTACTGCTTTGTCCGTTTCTACACCCCGGGATGAGATGGGAGAACTCAGCACCATGCCCTCTAAGGTTTTACAGCGGCTTAATGCCACGTAAACCTGACCATGGGCAAAGGCTGCTTTGGCATCAATGATGGCCTTGTCAAAAGTCAGTCCCTGACTTTTATGGATGGTGATGGCCCAGGCAAGTTTTAATGGATATTGCTCGAATTTACCGATTATGTCCTCTTCGATTTCCTTATTTTCATCGTTCACCGTGTATTTGATATTTTCCCAGATGACCGGTTCAATCACGATTTCCTGCTCATCGCCGGGGCAGATAACACTGATATTTTTTCCTGAAATCCTGTTAATTTTGCCGATTTTGCCATTGTAATAGAGCTTTTCAGCAGAAGGGTCATTACGTACGAACATCACCTGTGCTCCCTCTTTAAGCAGGAGAGTGGCCGGGGTCGGATAGATATGTTCAGGAAAATCTCCGGAAATTTCAGCTTTGAAACGGTGTTCCTTTTTGGTCAGGGCCTCAAGTCTGGTTTGATTGATGGATTCGGCGCTGCGGTTGTGGGTGGTCAGAGTAATATAACCCTGGTCTTCGCCCGGTGTAAAATCCTGAATGTAACGCCGGTTAAGTTCCGCTCTGGAGGATTCATCAAGGCGGTTGTCACGCACCCGGTTAAGGAGCTTGATGAAACGGACGTCTGACTGGCGATAAATATGCTGCAACTCAATGGTAAGCAGTTCAGTAAGACCAAGTGCCTTACTGCTGAAAAAATAAACCGACTCATAATGTTGCTGCAAAAGGTGCCATTCATCGTGCTTTGCCACCGGAGAGAGCTGGTGCAGGTCGCCGATCATAAGCAGTTGCACCCCGCCAAATGGCTGATTATTACGACGATGGCGACGCAGCACGGCATCCACCGCGTCGAGTAAATCGGCCCGAACCATACTTATTTCATCAATCACCAATAAATCAAGGCTCTGTATAATCCGCTTTTTCTCTTTGCTGAACCTGAACTGGCGCTGCTTATTGCGCTCATATGTCTCGCTGCCCGGCACAAATGGGCCAAAGGGCAACTGAAAAAAGGAATGGAGCGTTACCCCGCCGGCGTTGATGGCCGCAACACCGGTCGGAGCGGTGATAATCATCCGCTTTACCGTGTTCTTTTGCAGATTATGGAGAAAGGTTGTTTTGCCGGTACCAGCTTTGCCCGTCAAAAAAATATTGCAACCGGTGTACCGGACAAAGTCATTGGCGAGTTGCAGTTCATGGTTTGTGGGAGACATATTTCTTTTACTGATCATACGCGTCCATTGGACTCGGCGGAATGTTGACTTGAGTTGATACTCGGCAGATTTCCTTTCGATAATTGGGCAACAGGCTGTAGCCGTTTTGACGCAGCCTGCGGAGACGGCAATTCTACGACAATCTATTGCAGATGGGCTACCTTGCATTTTTCGCACCGCCTGTGCGAGAAACTGGAGCCCATGAGTGATGCATAAAACTGCCGCATCCGCCAAAAATTCGAGGGAGATAATTCCTCCATCGCCGAAAATACTTTCTGTATATCTACAGTCAGGCGATCCACCACCGATTTGCCCCGGCCCGCGCTGACACGGGTGCCAGCGATCCGATTTTTCAGATCGGAGAGGAATTCAGCGTATTCAGGATTGGCTGGTGTGAGTTTCATTCTTAATTCCTATCCGCGCTCGCGGATTGCAACGGTTTTATGTTCTCCGTGGGTGGGCATAATGGATCAACAATTAAACTTGGTTAATCTTCATAAGGATCCCTTGATGCTTCGCGCTCCGCATTTCTTTCATAACCCTCCGCAAATTCTCGCATGGCTGTCGCGAACCTAGAATATCCTTTAGCTTCGAGTGCTTCAGCTTTTTCGCGGTTAATTCGAGCTAGCTCGCGCTCTTCCCTGCCTGCGGTAAATTCATAGACACCTCTCTGGTTGAAGAGTTCCATGGTGAACTCTGATCTCATTGTCTTGGCATCCTTAGGAATCATAAATAAATAACCTTTACATTTGTCAGTAATTCCGGCACATATAGTGGTATGTTGGAATTACCTGAGAATGCCGGAGCTATCAAAGAAGAGTTTGAGGATATCGCATACTCATTAAATGAACGCCGAATTCGTTTATGGTGCGCGGCCAAAGCTCGATCTTATAATAAAATATATGGCAGGGGCGGCGTCATGGCTGTTCATAAAGCAACGCATGTTTCCCGCCCGAGGATTTATCTTGGTTT
>JAYEJK010000179.1:0-3536 GCA_034660535.1 Thermodesulfobacteriota bacterium
ATTTCGAGGGTTTCTTTGTCACAGGACTGTTATGGTGACATCCATTACACATTGTTCCTTTATCCGTATGAAAATATCCCGCGAGCTTATTATCCTTCAGATCTTTCACAATTGAATCAACAATTTTACGATGAGGAAGCGGTGCGGGTTTGTATTTTGAATCAATCCCTTCAATCTCCATTTTCAGTTCCAGCTTCTCAGGGATATCATCTTTTTCATAGGTGCTTGTATCCTGCTTTCTCATGGAAAGCAGGATTTCTGCGGTTTTTGCATCCTTTGCCTTTTCATATTCCGTGGAATCCTTAAACACGGAACCGGCAAGTGTGGCAACTACATCTGCTTCAAGTCCGTCAGGCTGCTCCATATGGCACATGAGACAGGCGGCATCCGTACCACTCTGTTTGACTGTTGCCGACCTGGCTGCATGACAGCCCACACATTTCTTGTCTTCCGTGGCGATTCTATGGCATCCGACACAGCTATACTGACTAAACGGATCATGCATTGCCTGCTCAAGCGGAATATTGGCTCCGTCTTTTGTCCCACGAACCGTATGACATTTATTACATGAGCTTATTTCCGCATGATGACAGTTCTGGCAGGTATACGGAGTTGCCTCATGATCCTTGTGATTAAAAGGAACAAAGTTCAGGCGTGTTATATTCTCGGGCTTTTCAGGCTGATCCAGTTTTTTATCACCTGTTTTAATCATGATCATGTCAGGCTGTTTTCTTTCAATCCTGGCAATAGTCTCAGCCTTTTTAATTTTCTGCTGCTCGGCAAGATCATGACAGCCGCTGCACTTGACAGGACCGTTTTTCTCTTTCTTTGCTTCCTTTCTCTTCAGATGGCAGTTTACACAGGAAGCATGAGATGCAAACTCCATGGAGCTTGTCTCCTCCTGTTCAACTTCTTTATGGCAGTAACGGCATGTGCCTTCTTTATTTGGGGGATGAATCAGTTTCTTAGCTTCCTTGTCATATTCATGGTGGCACTGGTCACATGAAACTATGTCTTTGGAAGCTTTTTCTTTTTCCAGTGTGTGTGAATGGCGATGATGAAGAGATTTATCCATTCCCACAGGCTGCCTTACAGATACCATTGCAGGTGTTTTTACATGGCATTCAGCACATGTAACCGGCCCAAGTTTTCTGTCTGCTCCAATACGTTTTGCATGACATGTAATACACTCAACATGAAAGTCTTCAATCATCTGTTCCGGAGTGTACTTATCATCTTTAAGACGCTTGAACAGAAATGTCACCTTGTCATCTTTTACTTTGTGACATTCTTTGCAGTCTTTGTTTACTTTTTCAAGAGCATCAGTGTGTATTTCATGAGAGAACAGAACAGGAGACCTTTCAAGATCTCCGTATTTTTCCATACCATTGAATTTTACAATATCGGCTCTGGATTCGGAATCATTACCTGTAGTTTTTCCCGTAGTACTTCCAATTGCCTGAATCTCTAAACTCAGCAACAGAAATAGAAAGAGAATAATAAAAACTCCAGTCCTCTCAAATAACGATTTTCTTTTTGTGTACATTTTATCAGTCACTTTGTTTAGTTCAACTTTTCCACTTAGCTTAACAGATTAAATTTACAAGTATTACTTGTCGCTAAACTAAAAATTCAAGCAAGTCGAAAAAGTCGAAGTTTTAAAGAAAATTAAAAAAAAAACGAAAGAAAAGGTCAAATTTTGTCAAAATATTTCCTGTCAGGTGATTTTTACATAAGTTGATAGTTTGATAAATATCACCCTATCCTGACAGACCCGGAAATTTATATAGGAGTTTATTTTGTTTGTCAAGTAGTTTTTTCAAATACAGACCAGGAAAAATTTTCAATTCAGTATGGTTAAGACTCGGTATTACCCCGAAAAACAGTAAGGTACTTATACCCCTCAGGGGGGTACTGAAAATAGTCCGGGACCTTTAAAAATTTCCAGTTTATCTGGGTTAGGGTCTGGAAAGAAATAACTTGGGTAATTCCGATCCGAAATGTGTTGCAGATTTAGTCGGTTTGATATTCACGAAACCGCAAGCGTAGCAGGGCTACGGTGAGGATTTCGGGGATGTCAAACCGGCTAAAAGTGTGATACAGTTCGGAAACGGAAAATCCAAGTTATTTCTTTCCAGACCCTTAGTAAGTCAGGAGAACTTTGGACTCTCAAGTTACGACATTATCGATTTTACAGGCCTTCACATCTACCGAATCAGTTTCAGTTCCACCCTTCGGTTGAGTCTCATGTTTCTTAACGAGTCATTTGGGACCGCAGGCCTTGATTCTCCGTGGCCGTAAGTGTAAACTCGATCCGCGGAAATGCCTTTTTGAATAAGGTAATGGCTGACTGAATCGGATCGTTTTCCCGAGAGCGTCTGGTTGTATGTTTCACTCTCCCTGCTGTCAGTGTGTCCATCTATGTTTAATTTCAGCGTGGGCTTATTCTTCAGGATATTCACAACTTTTTTAAGTTTTGTTGTTTCGGTTTGTTTGATGTCCCACTTATCGGTGTTAAAGTAGATATTTTCAAGGGTCTCAAGTCTTTTCTCCGGGCTTGTTTTGACAGGCGGTGCGAGTTTCGGCGCCTGGGGCGGGGCGGCCGGCGCCAACGCTACGGGTTTGGGACAAGCCTTGTCCAGAAAGATTTTTTTAACAAAATCAGCCATATCACTTTTGGAAGCAATGCTGTCGGCAGCAATTGAAAAACCGCATTTGCCAGCAGTCGCAATTTGTTCAAGAAGGGCCTTTCCGCCAATATCATCTCCGATCAATACGGTGTAAAGACAGAGGCGGTCGCCAAATTCGTTTTTAAGATCTTTCACAGCCTTTTCCGGAGCCGGATCCATATTTGTTTCCCGGCCGTCGCTGATAATAATGCATGCGATTTTCCCCTTGGTCGGACCCAGAATCTCTTTTGCATTATTAATAGTATAGGCCAGCGGCGTATTGCCGCCGGCGCATGTTACCTGTTCAACGCCTTTAAAAAGGCCGTCTTTGACGTATTCCGTCATACCGTAAGTCAGGACGCTTTTCTGATTGGACAGGCAGGAGCCGGTCCCGAATGCGCTTAGCCCGCCGACAAGTTTCATGTCAGGCATTGTCCTGTTCATGGAATTCACAAAATCTTTTGCAATGTGAAGCTTCTGTTGGCCCTGGTAACAGAAATCCATAGAGGATGAGGCATCAAGAAGAATCAGGAAATTGTCGACCTTCTGAACATAATGACCGGCTTTCCATTTTGAATTCAGATCTGAAGAGGATTCAAACAGAGGAGCCGGACGCTTGCAGGTGCAGCTAATGAGGAATATGCCGATTATCAAGAAAAAACATGCAGTTAATATTTTTTTTGTCATAATTCGTCACTGTATCCTTTTTGAATGAATTTTTGTAAGCTCTAATTGATTTCGTCATGCCCGAATGTTGTTATCGGGCATCCAGGAGTCATTTTTCACTGAATTCCCGTTAAAAGCATACGTGAATGACATTTTTTGAAATCAGTTAGAGCTTACGAAAATTTTTTGTTATATGAATTC
>JAYEJK010000180.1:0-3521 GCA_034660535.1 Thermodesulfobacteriota bacterium
TAACCATTTTTAAAATCCTCAACGTAGCCCGGCTATGCCTGCGGTTTTAAAAGTGATTACTTAATCGAACCTGACCTAAATCTGAGCGCTATATGGGTAAGTTATTTATTTCCACATCCCTAATATGTGAGACGGGCTGGTCGCACCCCAAGGGCACTTCCGTTGGGCGCGTTCAGATGGAGGGCCTGTGAACGATTACGAAGGAAGTGCCCTTGGGGTGTGTGATCAGGGCAATCAGCTATAGTCCACCTATGATGGTTTGCCCTGATTACGTGCAGGTAGGCGAGCCTGCGAGACTCCGGATGCGGCGCCTGTGAATGCTTGCGTCGGAGTTTTGACCTTTTTATAAGAGAACCTCTTTGACGATAAGGGGGCGGTTATTGATGGCCTTTCCATGGAGTTCTATAATGGCCTTGTATCCCTCACTTCGAGTTGACATCCTGACAAAACCAAAATCTCTTCTCTGCCTTGTGTAATAATCAGTGAAGATTCTGGCGCTTACGATTTTACCGTATGGGGAAAAGATATCCCTCAACTCATTTACGGTCATTTTATGGTCAAGATTGCCTACATGAAGTTCCATACTGATTCTCCTTTAAGTGATCAGCAGAAACTTAATCGACTTCTAATCTGACATAACAGGAGAAGTAAGATACCGCGTAGAAGGGAAGATTGACGAGTAAGAGGAAATGCCTAGCACTTCTTGATTGAATAAAATCAGTGTATATTACACGATTGCTGTTTTTTTGCAACAAGATATTTTGATCAGATCAAGCACATAGTAATTGAGCCTGATGAATTTTATGAATATAAAGCATGGTGGTGAGATACAGGCAAATTAAGGAATAGAGAGGAAATAAATTGACTAAAATTACGCTCAGCTTTAGGTTAGATTCGGTCGGCTTGATTGAACAGGTAAGCGTAGACTCCGAAACCGCAGGCGTAGCAGAGCTGCGTTGAGGATTTTGTGGTTGAGAGCCGGCCGAAGATGGCATGAAGATGAGATGGAATCTTGGTTAATTTATTTTCGACCTGTTCCTAACCCAGATAAACTGGAATTTTTAAAGGTCCTGGACTATTTTCAGTACCCCCATGAGGGGTATAAAAAACAAGAAAATTACCACTAAGGTATTAAGGTACTAATTACTCCAGAGGAATTGGGGTGTCACGGGCAACAACACGAAATAAAGAGGAATCCCATGAAGAGGAACTTGAAATCGAGTGTTTCGATGGAACACATAAGATTATTTTGAATTGGGCTGTTCCGATTTAAAATAATTGCCACATTTGACAGCAAAGATAATCAGTTCACTTTCGCCTATGATGTCATCCACGGCCTTTTAGTACCTTAGTGGTAATTTTCTTGTTTTTTCTGGCAGGAAATCAAAAAGGTGAAATATTTTTAAATAGTTACACGCTGCTGTTAAGGTACTTATCCAGGACCTTTAAAAATTCCAGTTTATCTGGGTTAGTATTGGTCAATAGCATTTTTTGCACTGGCGAAATAAACATCCTCATTTTCAACAACATCTGGATACCCGGTTAGAAATAATGTAACATAGCCGGAAATTGGTAATCAACTTTTTCGGGTTAGAATAGATATCAGGGAAAGGAATACACGTTACGAAATTACAAGGGTGAGATAACCAAAATTCTGATATAAGTTTCATCACTACCTATTATAACAAGCAGTTTGACCATGAAATATATAATGTCCCCGCTTACATATTTTCTTCGCAACAAGACGACGAAAAGAAATATTTTTCTCCTGCTCAAGTTTTTTTTGATCTTGACTTTAATTGTTACCACATACAGTATTCTTTTTCATGCCTTGATGCTTTTTGAGGGCAAAGAATTCAGTTGGGTTACAGGTTTTTACTGGACGCTTACCGTCATGTCCACTCTCGGTTTTGGAGACATCACCTTTACTTCCGATATTGGCCTGATATTTTCAACAATTGTGCTTTTGACCGGTATTGTCTACCTGCTCGTTATGCTTCCGTTTACATTTATCCAATTCTTTTACGCCCCATGGCTGGAGGCACAGTCAAAAGCAAAAACTCCGAAAGAATTACCTGAAGACACAAAAAACCATATTATTTTAACAAACCTGGACCCCATCACCAGAAGTCTCATAAAAAAATTTGTTTCATATAATTACAATTATGTCATTTTGGTGGATGAATTACAAAAGGCCCTGGAACTACATGACTTAGGATATAAAGCTGTATTTGGTGACTACGGCGACCCAGAGACCTACAACCGTCTTCGGGTACAAAATGCGACAATGGTAATTGCCACCAATGACGACATGATCAATACCAGCATAACCTTTACCATCAGGGATATTTGCAAAAAGGTGCCCATCGTAACAAATGCCAATGAGGACCATTCCCTCGATATTCTTGAATTTGCCGGCAGTACTCATATTTTTCAATTCACCAAGATGCTCGGAAAATCCCTGGGGAGAAGAACGCTCGGGGTCAACATGGGCGCCAATATTTTATGGCAGCACGACCAGCTTCGCATTGCCGAGGCGCCGGCAATGCGAACGGCTTTAGAGGGAAAAACTCTTGCCAAGACACGGCTGCGTGAAAAAACAGGAGTAACGGTTGTTGGGGTTTGGGAAAGGGGCAATTTTGAAAGCACAAACCCGCACACAATGATTACTTCCTCCACAGTACTTGTGCTGGCTGGCTCTGCTGAACAGCTTGAAAAATTTGATAGGCATTTTTCTATCAGCCGCGAAAATTTCTCCAGCGACTCACAAGCCCTGATTCTCGGTGGAGGAAGGGTAGGAAATGCAGCGGCAGAGGCCCTTGAGGAGCAGAAAATTTTTTATAAAATTGTGGAAAAAAATTATAAATTGACAAAAAACAGAGAGAATTATATTCATGGAAACGCTGCTGACATCGATACATTACACAAAGCCGGCATTATGAATGCAAGGTCTGTTATAATCACTACACACAACGACGATATGAATATTTATCTCACCATTTATTGTCGTCAATTGCGCCCTGATGTCCAGATAATCAGCAGGGCCAATAGTGAAAGAACGGTATCCAAACTGCACAGGGCGGGCGCTGATCTGGTTATGTCATACGCTTCCATGGCCTCAAATAGTCTAATCAATCTTCTCACCCAAGAGCAGGTGCTCATGATAGTGGAAGGTCTCAGTATTTTTCGTGCTTCAGCGCAACACTCTTTTGCCGGTAAATCACTCGCTGAAAACCAGATCAGGGAGGTGACCGGATGCAGTGTAGTAGCGATCACCAGAGAGGGAAACCTGATTCTCAACCCGGATCCGTTCAGCCTTCTTGAATTGAATGACGAGTTAATCCTGATTGGTACCGCTGAAGCAGAAAAATATTTTATGAAAAAATATTTAAGTTAGGGGTCTGGAAAGAAATAACTTGGGTAATTCCGATCCGAAATGTGTTGCAGATTTAGTCGGTTTGATATTCACGAAACCGCAAGCGTAGCAGGGCTACGGTGAGGATTTCGGGGATGTCAAACCG
>JAYEJK010000181.1:0-3518 GCA_034660535.1 Thermodesulfobacteriota bacterium
GCCGGTTTGACATCCCCGAAATCCTCACCGTAGCCCTGCTACGCTTGCGGTTTCGTGAATATCAAACCGACTAAATCCGCAACACATTTCGGATCGGAATTACCCAAGTTATTTCTTTCCAGACCCTAAGAATGTAATCGTTCTCAGGCGCTCCATATGGGCGCTAGCAGTTCGGCTCACTATATAAGTAATATGTGAGCCGGGCTGATCGCACCCCAAGGGCACTTCCGTTGGGCGCGTTCAGATGGAGTGCCTGTGAACGATTACGGCATATTTATATCTTTTCCAGGACATGCTGATTCACCATGGAAATGCCGCTCAGCATGGACCCCACAATTCCTAAAAATCCCTGATCCGTGCCTGCGATAAAAAGATTTTCAAAGGATGTCCGTCCGTTCTTGATCTTAATGGGGCTGCCGTAAACCGCCCCTTGAGACTTGGCAGTGAATTTTTCAATGGTGACCGGTGTAAAGGAATCCTGATATACAACATTTTCCAGATAATTCCCAATTATTTTGGCGGTTTCTTGCCCGGATTTCTCACACCAAAAAATTTTCATCTCCTTATATTCATCTGGAGAGACATTCCGCCATTGGTCATAGTCGGCAGGATGCGTAAAGCGGATCTGAAAGACATCTTTTCCCTGAAACTTCATTCTGTCCCGTACTTCTTGAAAATTATCAGGAAAACAGATAACCCCGCTATGAATGTTAATCGGATCATCCGGCCGGCAAAATCTGAATCGATTATCCAGATTATAAAAAATTATTGTCCGATCATTCTTCAAATAATTCTTGGCCTCTACGGACACGAGATAAATCAGTTCCATAAAACTGATTCTGCCTTCATATTGCGCAGCATCATCGGTCACTGCCGGATCGAGCAGCCTGAGTGTGCCTGGATAGCCCACTGTGGATATTATGTCGTCACATGTAATTTCTTCGCCGGATGTCAGGCGAACTCCGTGTATTCTCTTGCCCTTGGAATAAATAGACTCGACTTCTGATTTAAAACGTATCTCACCTTCAAAGGAAAGGTAATGGCCCAAAAGCATGTCCAGGAAGTCCTTTATAGTGCCCTCAGGACGAAATAAACCCTCCAGGAATATAGAACGGAACATGATGACGAACTGGCTGAAATCCATGTCATGCTCCCGGCTGTTCCCGTATATCATCAGGGGCCATAAAAGCATGTTCACAAAGAGTTCGTCTTCAACCGGGTTTCCCCCGGCAGGCGCTGGGCCGAGAATATCCTTTATCCGCTTGCGCGCCGAGATCCACTCGCATGGAGTAAAAGGATCGTAATCCTCAACAATCTGAACGAGTCTTAAAAAACGGTCGATGACACGGGGAAATTTAGTGCTGACTTCATCCTTCAGCAGATTGAAATCATTGGAGAACAACAGATTGACGCCATTGGGAAATAGAATCTCGGAGACAATCTGCTCATGGGTCAAAAAACGTTTCCGGGAAAGTTTAAGTTGCCGGAACAGGCGGTTAAACGGAGCATGACGGTCATCAGGCCGCGCAAAATTCGTCATTGCATGCAGCCCGGTCTCAAAAAGGATTCCCTGCCGTCTATAATATGAATTGAGCCCGCCGGGTTTTACGTGCTTCTCAAGAATCAGGACTTTCCGGCCAAAGCGGGCGTAACGAATACCGGCGGCCAATCCGGACAGGCCGCCGCCAATAATGACAAGCCGATAATCAGTCACTGAGTTTTTTTTGGACTCTTAAGTGTCTTTCCCGAATGGAGGACTCTTTCAGGCGTTCTGCAGGCGTGGTTCCAGGTAGTTTACGCAACTATCCAGCGTTGCCAGTTCAGGATAATCGGCTTCCGGAATCTGTAATTTGTAGCGTTTTCGTAATTCCATCACGATATCGAGAAAATCCATTGAGTCAAGGTCAAACTGATCACGAAGAGGCTGATCAGACTTCAAACCCTTAACTTCCGCATCCTCGTCAATATCCTGAATAATTTCAAGAATTACGTCCTTAATATTGTCTCTCGTCATTATATGGTTCCTCTTGATCAGCGGTTTCGTATCAAAACCCAAAGACCGCCGGATAAACAGATGCTATAAAACACAACCGGAATCAGATTAATCTCCACTATATTTCCTGACTATCAACACTGAATTAATGCCTAACATTCCAAAAGAATTGTTCAGGATGATGTCAACGGAATCAAGCTGCCTGGCTTCATTTACAACAAGGTTATCCAGGTCGCATTCAGGATCAACATTATCTAGATTAATGGTGGGATGCACCAGCCCGTCGTCAAATGCAGGCAGATTGCCTGCCAACTCCAGCACGCCTGCAGCACCCATTGCATGACCGATAAGGCTTTTGGTGTTATTGATAAAGGTTGACCCGCATCCGTTGAATATAGTTTTCAAAGCCATGGATTCTTCCAGGTCACCCTGTATGGTGCCTGTTGCATGAGTATTTACAATGTCTACGTCCCGGGGTTCAAGACCGGCCCGCTTTAATGCCAGACGCATGCATTCCACCTGCCTGGGCCCATACGGCAGAACAAAATCCCTGGCATCGGAATTAATGGCAAACCCGATAATTTCACCATAGATCCGGCCCCCCCTTGAAAGCGCTTTTTCAAGCCTCTCAAGGACGTAAATGCAAGATCCTTCCGAAATCACGATACCGTTACGATCCCTGTCAAAGGGCCTGCATGCCCTGATCGGATCCTGATGATGTGCGAGCGCACCCTGGGCCTTAAAACTTGCAAAGATCCCAAAGGACGCCGGACTTTCCGAAACACCTCCGCAGATTGCCAGATCCACTTCATCAAGCCTGAGCATCTGCACACCCTGGATAAGGGCCGCGTTGCCGGCGGCGCAGGCTGCGCCAATCGCATAATGGGGTCCTGTAATCCCGAGATTCATGGTAATCTCGCCGGCCGGATTGTTCAAAACAGTCCGCGGATTATGATGATGAGTCCAGTAGTCCGTATTATAATCAAACTGACTTATATTGTAGACTTCATGTTCAGTCTCAACGGTTCCATGTTCGGTGAGACCGACATACACGCCGGTTCTGTCAGGTTTATATCCACCGGTCCCGGAAAGATCTATTCCTGCGGCATTTAATGCCTCGTTTGCTGCATAAACACCCAGACAACCGGCCCTTGTTCCGCGCTTGTTCTCCTTTTTCTTCCTGTATCTGGTTTCAGGAAATGAACAGATACCTGCCGGAACCCGTCCAATATAACGAAGTTCGATTTCACGAATTCCGCTCTGCGCGGTAAGAAGTTTTTTACGGAAATCCTGAAGATTATCGCCATTCGGCGCAGCCAGTCCAACCCCGGTGATTACTATTCGTTCTTTATTTAAAAGCTTATCCATTCAGGTCTTCTACCTTAAAAATCAGAAACAGGCAATATAGCCAATATTTCACCGAATGTCGATACAGAAAAACAAATATCCATTTTGAACATACAAAAAATAACGTGACCAGCTACGCTGAAGGCTAAATTCACAATCTTCCCTCTTTTAGTACCTT
>JAYEJK010000182.1:0-3512 GCA_034660535.1 Thermodesulfobacteriota bacterium
ACACGTAGAACTATTTGCTTTTCGAAGCTTGAAGTAATGCACGACACTGTTATAGGATTGTTGATTAACAAAGTCGAATTTGGGTTAGATATTCATGCCTAGCAACAGGTTCAACCCACTACCGAATATGTATTATTTTCCTTTTGCCTTGTTTATGCTGGGCCGAAAAACTCACGGGGAGCGACATTGCCCTCAGACTTCCGGCTGAAAGTCTTGTGCGGCGTATCAGCGGAGGCGGCAAGAAGGGCATCCTTATGAGAAGCGACTTTGCCGACGAGGATATAGAAAAAAAAGAGGTGGATGATGAACACAGGCTTTTGATATCTGAAAAATTCTCCGGCGTGGATTGCTATGTGGTGGAACGGGTAAGTAAAATTAAGTTATAATCAAGAAATATTTTCCATTAAATCACGCCTGCTATTTCTTTGGCAATTTTTTGGGCCGCATCAACCGGATCATCAGCGGTTAAGATCGGCCGTCCGATTACAACATAATCACTGCCTTGCCTGATTGCATCCGACGGAGTAGCAATACGTTTTTGATCGCCGACAGAAGATCCCGCCGGTCTTACTCCAGGAGTCACAATACTGAATTTTTCACCGCAGGTTTCCCGGATAATACGCACCTCTTTAGGTGAGGCAACTACGCCGTCCGCACCGTGGTTTTTGGCCATTGTCGCCAAATGCCGTACAAAGCTCTCAACAGGCTTATCTATCAATAGTTCTTTTTGGAGGATTTCGTTGTCAATGCTCGTCAAAACGGTCACTGCCAATACAAGGGGAGGACTGACTCCTTGTATCGACGCTTCATCTTGTGCCGCATTTACAGCCGCCTGGATCATTTCCACCCCCCCGACAGCGTGAATATTAAACATCGAAACGCCGAGTCGTGTTACTACTCGCACTACCCGATTGACAGTGTTGGGAATATCATGGAATTTCAAATCGAGAAATACAGGAGTACCAAGACCAACAAGCGCTTCTACTATATTGGGTCCAACAGTAGTGTATAATTCAGAGCCGATCTTAAATAGTCCGACATGCTTTTCGAGTAACTTTGCCAAACTTACAGCATGCTGAGCATCATCGACATCCAGGGCCAGACAAATTCTATTTTTAGCAGCTTCTATTTTTTCTTTACTCACAATACACCCCTTATATTTCTGTGCTCCGTTCCATATTGCTCATGATTCTTTGTAGATTTTTTTTATCCTCATAGCAAGTAAAAAGGCAGAAAAGTCCTCCAGGAAAAGAGGACGGATAAAAGACCTGTATCCATCAAATAAAAAAAACTTGACATCTTTTTTTAATTAATATATTTAGAAACCCCTAACATCTTTTTATATGCTAAATAATATTTATATTTCATAATATGAATTCGGCTATCAAACACATAAAGGGATTCCCCTTGAGCCTTGCCGACAATGGAGAAATGGTCAAAGTCGTTTCCCTTTGGAAGGGAAGAGGTTTCCGGGCTCGTCTTATCAGTTTGGGGATCGACATAGGAGATGTTATCGAAGTTCTTCAATGCCGTCAACATGGAACTGTTCTTGTCGCCAAAGGAGGCGCCCGTTATGCCATCGGCTGCGGAATGGCGCAGAAGATAGAGGTAATTCCTATTCCCAGGGGGTAAAAGCTTGTCATGATTCAAGTCTGTCATTTCATACCAGGCCGTTTACGGGTTAAAGTACCGCGTATCAGCCAAAACCAGGTTCTGGCTGATGACCTGGCCGGATGGCTGAAGCAGTCAACACTGATAAAAAGCGTTGAAGCTAGGCCCAAAACCGGCAGCGTAATTGTTTGCTTTCATCCGAAAGCCACAGGAAGAAAGGAACTGCTCAACATGCTGCATGGCTGGCCGCTTTTCCTGGAAAAAAAACCAACGGATAAGGCGCCGCCTGTTGCCTCGGCCTGCGGCATGAAGTGCCGACCCTGCCGTCCCGGCGAAAAACCGGTTTCTTTTGTCCGCCGGATTGCCGGCGTGGCGGTTTTGTCCTGTTATGTCGTCTATGTCATTGTCAAAAAAGTATTCTTCAAATCGCCTTTTTCCGAATCGACTTTCAGCCTTACATCCGCAGTGGCAATCGTTGGCGCCTGGCCGTTGTTTAAACAGGCCTGGATCGATTTCACGGCAGGATGTCACAAGTCTCTTTTACCTTTTCTGGCAGCTACATGTGTCCTGGCGATTTTTTTGGGCGAGGCCATGACCGCCCTGGAGGTCATCTGGATTCTCAGGGTCGGCATGCTGCTTGAGGATTATGTTGCCAGGCGTTCCCACACAGCCATCAAGGAGATACTGCAACTAGCCGCAAAAAATACATTTATACTGGTTGACGGCGTGGAAGTAGAAATTCCCGCGGATCAGGTCAGCCTGGGAGATACGGTTGTTTGCCATACCGGTGAAAAAATTCCTGTTGACGGCAGGGTAATCAACGGCGCGGCCATGGTGGACGAATCCTCCATCACCGGTCGGGCCGAAGCGGAAGAACGGCGCGAGGATGACAAGGTGTTTGCCGGCACCATCGTGCAGCAGGGGGTTATATTTATCAAGGCGGAAAAGGTGGGCGACGACACCTATCTCTGCCGAATTCTCCACATGGTGGAAGATTCACTCGACAACAGGGCGCCGGCCGAAGGCCGGGCGGATTTGCTGGCCGCGCGGCTCATGCGGCTCGGGGTCATAGCCGTGGGCGGCACCTTTCTGCTTACCTTTGATCCCATGCGGGCCTTTACCGTTATGCTCGTTCTGGCCTGTCCCTGCGCGACAGTGCTGGCTGCTTCCACCGCTGTGTCCGCCGCGCTCGCCAATGCGGCAAAAAATTATATCCTCATCAAGGGGGGGCTTTACCTTGAACAAATCGGTGAGGCGGACTCTTTCTGTTTCGACAAGACCGGCACCTTGACCTCTGATGTGCCCTGCCTGGTCGAAATCATTCCACGCACTTACAAACAGGACCCTGACAACATTCTTTCCCTGGCGGCTTCAGCAGAGGCCCACAATCAGCACCCATTGGCCCGTGCATTGCTTTCGGCTGCTGACGAAAGAGGAATTGAGCCGGAGGCCCATGCCGTCTGCGACTTTATTCTCGGGCGTGGAGTGCGGGCAACGGTCGGCAGCGATCAGATCCTGGTGGGCAATGAACGACTGATGAATGAAGAAAATGTGAACATCCAATACTTTAAAAACCGTACTGTTAAACAGATCAATAAAGGCCATACAGTCATTTACGTAGTAAAAAACAATAAGGTTCAGGGCGTGATCGTCGTGGCCAACATCATCAGGCCCAAGACAAAGGATGTTCTAGACTGGCTGCGCAAAGACGGCGTCAATGAACTGCACCTGGTGACCGGTGATACCGAACCTGTGGGCCGGGCCATGGCCGAGTCCCTTGATTTTCATCATTATCAGGCCGATCTTCTTCCTGAAGGCAAGGCCGAGTACCTGGAAAGACTGGAAAAATCAGGAAAACAAACCGTGATGATCGGTGACGGCATCAATGATGCCCTGGCCCT
>JAYEJK010000183.1:0-3499 GCA_034660535.1 Thermodesulfobacteriota bacterium
ATTGTGAGGTTACAAAACCGCAGGACTAGCAGCGCTAATTTGAGGATTTTGTAACCTCACAATCGGCCCAAAACGGCCTGAAGATGAGATGGAAGATGTACAAGTTATTTTTACTTGAGCCCTAAGATAACTTACACCCCCCTCGTCTCTTCAGGCCACAACATTTTGTGAAGCTGAATCTGAAGTCTCACCTTAAGGTTGTCGGCAAGGATCCATTTTGCCAGCCGGTCCGGCTCAAGTATGCCTCCGGCCGGGGAGAAGAGAATCCTTCCGTTTTCAGTCCATTCTTCATATCTTTCCGGATCGGCCGAAAGCCCGGTCTTGATAAAAGTGGCCGCCCACTCATAATCCGGCCTGGAGCTGATTACAAATTTGATTTCGTCTTTTTCTGATATATGGTTCAGTTCGGCTGGATACATTTTCTCGTGCATACCGCTGTCCGGGCATTTTATATCCACTATCTTGATTACATCATCCGGTACCCTTTCAAGATTCATACTGCCGTTTGTTTCCAGAAGAACAGTCCTCTCTGCCGCGAGTAACCGGTCCATCAGGGGATAGACGTTTTCCTGGAGCAGGGGTTCTCCACCCGTGATCTCAACAATGGCGCCTGGATATCCGGACGCATAGTCAACGAGTCTGGAAACAGCGATTTTTTTGCCTGTTTCTTCGTAGGTGTAACGTGCATCACAGTAACTGCACCGCAGGTTGCATCCGGTAAGCCTGATAAAGACACAAGGTCTGCCTGCATAGGTAGACTCCCCCTGAATGCTGAAGAATTTTTCTGAAATATCAAGGCAGGGATCATTCTCCAAAATAGGTCACTCCAGTGTTTTCAGTCTCACAGACAGTTACGCTGTATAGATGATATCGGTCTGACTTGATGTCGTTTTTAAGGCTGTTGTAAATGAGGATCGCAATGTTTTCCGAAGATGGATTTTTATTTGTAAATTCCGGATGTTCATTGAGATTTCTGTGGTCAAGGTCGGCCATAACCCGCCCAAGCGAATCCTTTAAGGTTCGAAAATCAACACCCATCCCAAGTTCATCCGGTTCTGATGCCTTTACTGTAATTTTTACTTTCCAGTTATGCCCATGCGGCCTTTCGCAGTTTCCAGGGTAATTTCGAAGGTGATGACCTGCCGAGAAATGGCTTTCAACAAATATCTGGAACATGATTTTTAACTCCTTTTTCCGGAATTGGTTTTTTTCTCCAAATTGGTTATAATTACCTTTTTGCAATGATAAAACCGCTCATCCTCTTTTACAATCCCGGTTTTAAAAAAATATGCGGAGATATGGAAGTATGGCTTTAATAGCGCCGTTTCGCGGCATCAGGTATAATCAGGGAAAGATCGGCCGGCTGGAGGATGTTGTCACTCCGCCATATGATGTGATTGATGAGAAGGCGCAGGCCGCATTCATAGCCAAAAATCCTTACAATGTGATCAGGCTTGATATCTGCAAGCACAAGGGGAAGGAATCAGGAAACAGCGACCGTTACGAGAAGGCCGGAGACCTGTTTCATGGGTGGCTGGATGACGGAGTTCTGATTCGGGATGAGGAACTTTCAATCTATCTCTATCACATTGATTACGATCATCCCTCAGGCAAACGTCTCACCCGGAAAGGACTTGTTGCCCTGGCCGGCCTGGCCGATTTTTCAGAAGGCGTTGTGAAGCCGCATGAAAAGACATTCATGGATGTAACCGGTGACAGGTTGCAATTACTGGATACATGCCGAGCCCATTTCAGCCAGGTATTTTCATTATTCCCGGACAGGAAAGGCGAGATCATGGACTGTCTTGAAAAGGCCTGTCCTGATGAACCGATTCTTTCCGTCACAGACCAATACGGAAGCAGGCACCGGATATGGCCGGTCTCGGATTCGGAAACGCTTGGCAGAATACACTTCCTTTTTCAAGATATATCTCTATATATAGCCGACGGGCACCACCGTTATACAACGGCCCTTCAGATGCAGAATCTAATGAGAGACAGGCTTGGAGAGCTTCCGGAAGAAAGTCCGTATAATTTTATCATGATGTACCTGTGTTCTATGGAAGATCCGGGTCTTTCCGTTCTACCCACCCATCGACTGGTGCGGCTCATTTCCAGGACAAAGTCCGAAGGTGTATGCGCCGAATCATCCATGGATGAACTGGCCCGGGACCTTGCCCCCTCATTTCAGGTCGAAGAGATCAAGAGCGGTTCAGGTCTGGATCTGCTGACAGCGACTTTGGCTGGAATGGACAGGGAACGTGGTGATGTGGAATCCGGTCATGCAGGACCTGCGATGTTCGGTCTTTACCACACTGTGGAGGATCGCTGTTTTCTCTTGACCTTAAAGAATGGAGTTATGCGGAAGACCTTTGGAGACAGCATGCCCGCGGTCCTTCAGGCGCTTGATGTGGTTGTGTTGTCTGATCTGCTTTTTGAGCGCATCTTGGGACTGGATCACGACTTTTGTGAAAAGGAGAATCTGATCAGTTACTTTGCAGACCAGGCAGACGCTCTTAAGGCGTCCCTGGATGAATCCTCCGGCAATGGAAAGGCGCCGCATCTTCTTTTTCTGATGAATCACACGCCTGTCTCCCAGGTAAAAGGGGTCGCGGATGAAGGGTTGATCATGCCTCACAAATCCACTTTTTTTTATCCGAAAATTCTCACCGGCCTTCTTGTAAACAGGATTGATCCGGACGAGCCCTAAATGTTCATCAGGGGTAAAAGAGAGGTTGAAAACACTTTGCCATGCAACCGGAATGCGGGCTACATACGGAATGCACTATAGACACCATGTTCTCCGGGCGCCTCACATGCGTTCAGCATCGTCATGGGTACCGATATTCAATTGACTCTCTGCTTCTTGCCCATTTCGTGGCGCCGGGAAAGTATGATCACATACTGGATCTGGGGGCAGGTTGTGGAATCGTGTCGCTTATCCTTGCCTACCGATGGCCGGATGTGACCGTTTCCGCACTTGAGATTCAGAACCGGTTTGTTTCCCTTATCAAGCAAAATATTGACAGGAATCGATTTCAGGGTAGGATACGGGTCATTGAGGGGGATCTGTGCCGGATCAACAAACTGATTAAGCCTGGGGCCTTTGAACTTGTGGTCGGCAATCCTCCGTACCGGAGGCCGGGTTCAGGTCGTCTGAATTCTGAAGAAGAGCAGGCGATAGCGCGTCACGAGATCATGTCTGATCTGCGGTCAGTGATCAAGGCAGCCGCATTTGCGGTAAAGACCCGGGGGCGGGCGGCCTTTGTTTATCCTGCGGCAAGGTGTGCGGCCATGATAGCTGAGATTAAGACTTCCGGTCTGGAGCCGAAACGTCTGCGGATTGTTTACAGTTACCCTGGGGGAGAGGGAAAATTGGCGCTTGTAGAATGTGTGAAAAACGGTGGGGAGGAATTGAAAATTCTGCCGTCTTTTTTCGTTTATGAGGAACCTGGAGGTGAATACACGGAAGAGATGGCAAGGATTTATGATTCAACCT
>JAYEJK010000184.1:0-3498 GCA_034660535.1 Thermodesulfobacteriota bacterium
CGGCTCACCATATAAGTAATATGTGAGCCGGGCTGATCGCGTTCAGATGGAGGGCCTGTGAACGATTACTCATCCTCTCTTAATGCCAGGGGAGGGGCGAGTATCTCAGACCATATGACGGCATTTCGAAGATTCCGGATAGAACGGGCTGAACACTTTGGAAGAGACGCATCTATGGTCTGTCCGGATATTTCATCCTGTATCGGGATTGGCATGATATTGATATCATTATCATTTGAAACAGGCACCTTTGGGGGAATGCTCCTTCCCAGGGGCTTATCGGCTTCTATGCCCAGTGCGGTAAAAGCCGGCTCCGCCTCCATAAGCCTTTTTTTCAGCCATGTAAAAAGCTGGATTAAGATGTTTTCAAATTTCATTTGCAGGATTCGTCCCTTTCTTTTTCTTCAGATCCTATTTTGGTACGCATCTGGGTGTCGGCCATAATATTTTTCATTTTGTAATAATCCATTATACCCAACTGCCCGTTTCTAAAGGCTTCGGCCATGGCCAGCGGAACTTCGGCCTCTGCAGCAACGACCTTGGCCCTCATCTCCTCAACTCTTGCCCTCATTTCCTGCTCGGCTGCATAGGCCATGGCCCTTCGTTCCTCAGCCTTGGCCTGTGCGATTTTTTTGTCCGCCTCAGCCCGGTCTGTCTCAAGTTCAGCGCCTATGTTTTTGCCCACATCAACATCAGCGATATCAATGGAGAGAATTTCGTAGGCTGTCCCGGCATCAAGGCCTTTGGAAAGGACTGTTTTTGAAATGGTGTCCGGGTTTTCGAGAACATTTTTGTGAGTATTCGCAGAACCTATCGTTGTTACAATGCCTTCACCGACCCTGGCCAGAATAGTCTCCTCGCCTGCGCCGCCGACCAGTCTTTCAATATTGGCCCGCACGGTGACCCTGGAAATGGCCTTCAACTGGATGCCGTCCTTGGCCATTGCAGCCACCAGCGGGGTCTCTATCACCTTGGGATTTACGCTCATCTGGACCGCCTCCAGAACATTCCTGCCTGCAAGGTCGATTGCGGCGCCCCTGTTAAAATCAAGATCTATATTAGCTTTGTCCGCCGCAATCAGGGCCTGGACAACGCGTGATACATTGCCGCCCGCAAGATAGTGGGATTCAAGACTGTCAACAGTAATGTCCAGTCCGGCCTTGACGGCCATGATCTTTGATTCGACTATGAGTTTGGGCGGCACCTTTCTGAACCGCATGAATATGATGTTGAACAACCCTACCCGTGCGCCCGAGACAAGGGCCTGGACCCAGAGGGCAATGGATGACCCCACAAAAAAGAACAGGACAATAACCGCGCCCAACAGGATTAACAGACCGATCTGACTGAAATTCATAGCAATACCTCCTTACCCGTTCTTAGGTCGTACGATGATCTGATTAGCAGTCACTTCCGTGACCACCAATTGAGAACCTTTGTCAATATAATCGCCCCGGCTAACCACATCCACTCTTTTGCCGTCTATCACCGCCATGCCCGCCGGATGCAGGTCTGTTACGGCCATACCTTCCGCGTCAACGTAATCGGCTAGTTCAGGCGGTTGGGAAGTCACTCCCTCATTTCGAGACAGTCTATACCTGAGCGTGACCGGTGACTTGGCCAACAGCTTCAAGCCTGTTATCACTAGAACGGGAATAATGATTATGTCAAAAGCGATAAAAACAGCGGCGGTTGTCGATGAAAAGCCGGTATATACAATATAGAGTGAATAGCCGATCAGTCCCATGGCCATAAGCGACAGGATGCCGGCTGAAGGGATGATGATTTCCGCCATTATCACAAGTATTCCGGCCAGTTGCAATATTATGGGCAGGACTAAATTCTTGTTCATAATATTTTTTTCCTTGCCGCAATAAGCCGATTACCTCGTATTTCCGAGATAATGACCGGGGTTCCCTTTTCTATAAATTCGCCCTCGGAGATTACGTCAAACAGGTCGTTGCCTATCTTGATTTTGCCTGCAGGCCTCAGGAACGTATACGCAATTCCTGAATCACCGGCTCGAACCTTTTTTGCCTCTATCGAGTCTGCAACAGAGCCTTTAAGTGTGGATTCAAGGTACGGGCCGTCAATAACCTTTGCCAGCCCTGAAAGCACGTACCGTAAAAAAAACAGCGAAAAAATAAAGGCGGCCAGAAATGAGCCGAGTACCAGGGACATGTTTTTGATCAGTATTTCCTTCTGCCATGGCAAAGAGGGATCCGGAATTTCAAAGTCCTGAAATGCGAATACCATTCCTACGCCCATAAGGAACATGCCGCCGAGTCCCATTAAGCCGAAACCAGGGGTAACAAAAATTTCGACCCCCAGCAGGACTATACCCAGGACAAGGAGAAGCAGTTCAGTATGGTCCGCAAGTCCGACCAGATATTGATTGAGAAAGACGAGGCCAAGACAGATTATGCCTACAATGCCGGGAACCCCGAATCCGGGAGCCTGCAATTCAGTATAGAGTGCGGCCATTCCTATCATCAGAAGAATCGGGGCAATGGAGCTGATCAATCGCACAAGAGACTCGGACCAGCTTTCTTTAATATTGATAATCTCATAATCGATTATATCCATCCGGTCCAGCATTTCATGGATTGATGCAGCGCTCATCCTGGAAAAACTCAACTCACGGGCTTCCTGGTCATCCATGGTAAGGAGTTCGCCTTTGGCTACAACTGTTTTTTTTGATAAGACATTTTCCTTTTCTTTTGGCGAAAGATCGGCAAAAGCCGGGGAATCCATATATATGGTTTTTCCCGGCAGTTTCACCTCATAGACTATCATGTCAGGCGTTACCATTGCCTCGGCCAGGGCCGGCGGATAGCCGTTTTTTCTAGCCAGGGTTCGAAATTTCGCCCGCAAAGGGGACTGAAATTTCTCTCCCATCATCTTTGCTCCTTCGCTTGAAAAGGTTATGGGCGCGCAATCACCGATAGTCGTATTCGGTTTCATAACCAGTTCATTGCATGCCAGAGCAATAAGGGCGCCGGCGGAAATGGCCTTATTCTCGACAAAGGCGATTGTTTGGCCTCCAGGGTCCTTCAAGAGCGTGTCGACTATCTGAAGTGCGGAATCAACCCTGCCTCCAAAGGTATCCATCTCCAGGACAAAGATGGCATCCGGATGTTGCGCCGCATCCATGAATGCCCTTTTGATAAAGGCCGCCATGCCGGGCTCAACATCACCGGATACTGGAATCACAAAGACCTTTTGGCCGGGTGTTTCTCCGGATAGGCCGTAGTCGCCGGTTATTGCGGCAATAACAACCAGAAGAAGAGCCCAGAGGATCGAGGGTTTCCCGTGTCGGGCGCTGAACTTGATATCCGGTACTTGAACAGTCATTTCCTGATGACCTACATGGCAAGTGGTTTGCGATCCAGAGGATTTTGCTGTCATGTGATTGGTTAAGGGTATCGTAAGATACTGGTTTTTGATGGAGCTGATTACAATTTATCATGATTAATAATCATAACTCAAATAATAGTT
>JAYEJK010000185.1:0-13353 GCA_034660535.1 Thermodesulfobacteriota bacterium
CGGTTTGACATCCCCGAAATCCTCACCGTAGCCCTGCTACGCTTGCGGTTTCGTGAATATCAAACCGACTAAATCCGCAACACATTTCGGATCGGAATTACCCAAGTTATTTCTTTCCAGACCCTAACCACTCAACAACCTGATGACTTCTGGGACAAAGTTCATCACTGACATTAAAAAGGAGTAAATAAAAAATGACTGAAAAACTGCAGGTCTACAAATGCGAAGTATGCGGAAACATTGTGGAGATGCTCCATGAAGGCAAAGGGGAACTTGTCTGTTGCGGCAAGCCGATGAAGCTTATTGTTGAAAATACGGTGGATGCAGCCAGGGAGAAACATGTGCCTGTGGTAGAAAAAACCGGTACGGGTTTCAAGGTGACGGTTGGAAGCGTTGCCCATCCTATGGAGGAGAAACACTATATCGAATGGATAGAGATCATTGCCGATGGAAAGGCGTATCGCCAATTTCTGAAACCCGGTGGAGCGCCGGAAGCAACATTTTCTATTGATGTGGATCAGATCACAGCCCGTGAGTATTGTAATCTACACGGTCTGTGGAAAAAATAGGTATACCACATGTGTAGATATTTATGGGCGCATCAATGATTTTTGCAAAAGAGATATTGATTCAAAGTTATTGGTCAGCACATAATTCCTACACAATTGATTCAAGGCTGACCTTACCTTTTCCTATCAATTCGAAACAGGAGAGAGAAAATGCTGCAAATCGAAGACTTGCGGGTCAAACTTGGCGACAAGGAGATCCTGAAACATATCGATCTGGAGCTTCGGCCGGGTGAGACCCATATCTTGTTTGGCCCGAACGGGTCCGGCAAGACGTCTTTACTCATGACGATTATGGGCTATCCTCAGTATAGAGTGACAGGCGGAAAAATCTTTTTCAAAGGAGAAGACATTACACACATGCCTGTTGACGGGCGGGCACGGCTTGGCATAGGTATGTCTTATCAGCGGCCCCCTACAATCAATGGAGTAAAGACAAGGCAGATGGTCCAAATTTGCTCCAAAGGGAATGTTGATGCAGAGGCCCTTGCGGAAAAGGTAAATTTTTCCGAATTCCTGGAGCGCGACATCAACGCGGGCTTTTCAGGCGGAGAGATCAAGCGGTCGGAACTGTTGCAGTTGATGGCGCAGGGTCCGGACCTTTTGCTCTTTGATGAGCCGGAATCGGGTGTCGACTTAGAGAATATTTCTCTCATTGGAAATACGATAAGTCAACTGCTTCAACGGGATTTCAAGGTAAATCCCAACAAGACTCAGAAAAATCGGCGCAAAGAACGAACCAGGATGGGCCTGATCATTACGCACACAGGGTTTATCCTCGATTACGTCACAGCAGACAAAGGACAGGTCCTCTATGAGGGAGTGCTGACTTGCACGAGTCACCCCCGTGAGATCTTCACGTGTATCAGCAAAGTCGGATATGAGGAGTGTGTGAAATGCGCGATTTAGAGGGAAAGGCCCTGCAGGCAAAAGGAAAGAAGGCAAAGCTCGGTCAAGACATTGATCTCGATGCGTATGGGTCGGAATCGGTTTCCCATGATTATGTGGAGGATCTGGATGCGTTATCCGAGGACGACAAAAAGCGGATGATCCTGGCGGGCATAGATGCCGGCGAAATGGATAGGTCAGGCACCTATGTGCAGAAAGATACCGCGGTGATCCACGCCCGTTCCAGCCAGGAAGGTCTGGAGGTAATACCGATCAGAGAGGCATTAAAACAATATGACTGGGTTAAGGATTACTACTGGAACCTGGTGGCAGTGGACACGGATAAGTATACTGCACGAGCCCAGCTTGACCTCCACGATGGCTATGTCATCAGGGCACTTGCCGGCAGCAAGGTCATCTATCCTGTCCAGGCGTGTATGTATTTGGAAAAGGAGGGTCTGAGTCAGAACGTCCATAACATTATCGTTGCTGAAGAAGGATCGGAACTTCATATCATCACGGGTTGTGCAACGGCTCCCCATCTACAGCGAGGACTCCACATAGGGGTCTCCGAATTTTATGTCAAGAAGAATGCAAAGCTCAGCTTTACGATGATTCACTACTGGGCCGAGGAGATGATGGTGCGGGCCAGATCAGTGGGGATAGTTGAGGAGGGGGGCCTCTTTCTCAACAATTACATCTGCATGAAGCCGGTGAAGTCTCTTCAGATGTATCCCACGACACACCTGGTCGGCAAGGGAGCGGTGGCCCGCTTTTACAGTCTCCTTGTAGGGAGCCCCGGCTCTGAGATGGATGTGGGTGGCCGCATCGCCTTAAAAGAGGCGGATACCCGCGCCGAGATCATATCCCGGGCCATCACCAATGGCGGAGACATTATTGCCCGGGGGGATCTTATAGGTGAGGTGCCAGGCGTGAAGGCCCATCTGGAGTGCCGGGGACTAATCCTCAACAAGGGGTCGATTCATGCCATACCTGAACTGCGGGGCAAGGTGGATGGAGTGGAGATGTCGCACGAAGCAGCCGTCGGCAAGATCGCCCAGGAAGAGATTCTCTATCTGATGTCTCGCGGCCTTAGTGAGGATGAGGCCACGGCTACGATTGTGCGGGGCTTTCTGAGTGTAGATATCCCTGGACTTCCAGCTCAGCTAAAGGCTGAAATCGATCGGGCAGTCGAACAGAGCGACAAGGAGATGATGTAGAACGCCCTGAGGGGTTTGCAATCCGGCGGGCTTTTGTTACCCCGTGATCAGTTACAGTTCCGGAGGGGGAGTAAATGGGAACGGATACGGTTATAAAGTTTCGGCCATACCCTTTTCGGGTTGGACAGAAGATACACATTGAAGGCGGCCCGCGTGGGGGCGACTGGGAAGTGCTTGACGTCGGCGACAAGAAGGTCAGACTCCGGTGTCCCGTGTCACAGCGCGAGTTTGAGTGGACCCGGTTCTGTTATTTTGTCGAGGAGCAAGAGAACGTTAAATGGCCTCGTCAAGATTAGTCGTGAGGCAGAAAGTTGGAAAAAGCGTGGTAAGGGCCCTTGCCTGCCGATACAAGCGGTTTGGTGTGGCACAGAGGCCATACTCACTTTAAAATGTAAGGAGGATTATCATGACTACACCACAGCATTGCCCTGGGTTCGAACAATTTAAGCACCTGCAGTCTTTCATCTGCAAATGTTCTCACTGCGGAAAAGAGAAAGAGATCTTTTCAGATGAATTTGACAAAAAACATGTATGCAAAGGATGCGGAAAAGAGATCGATTTTACGCAGTGCACCCTGGAAACCGGGTCATAGAATTCTGAAAAGATGGAAGACGGATTTGTCAGCCATTGGCCTCTGTTTCCGGACTCGACAACTTGACGCCCAAACTGTTTTTGGGCGAACACTAAGGGCTCAAGTAAAAATAAGTTGGACAATATTGCGCTCAGATTTAGGTCGGATTGGGCCGATTGTGAGGTTACAAAACCGCAGGACTAGCAGCGCTAATTTGAGGATTTTGTAACCTCTCAATCGGCCCAAAACGGCCTGAAGATGAGATGGAAGATGTACAAGTTATTTTTACTTGAGCCCTAAGGAAAGGATAACCACTATGCTGAACAAAAAAATACAAGAAGCTATTAACAGTCAGATCAATGCCGAGATATACTCTTCCTATCTTTATCTTTCCATGTCCGCCTATTTTGAATCAATCAGTTTGAGTGGTTTTGCAAACTGGATGCGTGCGCAGGCCCAGGAAGAGATGGTCCATGCCATGAAATTTTACGACTATGTCAACGAGCGGGGCGGCAGGGTGATCCTTGGTCCGATAGAGGCTCCCCCATCGGAATGGGAATCTCCTGTTGCGGTTTTTGACGCGACATATCAGCACGAGCAAAAGGTCACAGGCCTTATCAATGACCTCGTTGATCTTGCCATAGAAGAAAAGGACCACGCCACGAATAACTTTCTCCAGTGGTTTGTGAGCGAGCAGGTGGAAGAAGAGGCAAGTGCGTCGGCGGTTCTCAATAAGGCAAAACTCACAGGCGATGCGCCGGGCGGCCTGTTCATGCTTGATCAAGAGCTGGGAGCGCGTGTCTTTACAATGCCGGCCGCAGCGGGTCAAAAATGAGGGGGTACACTGATGAGAGAAAAGTTGCCTTGTTTGCCTTCAAAGGTGAACCCATGTACTTTATCCACGTACTGTTGAATGCGCTTGATATGAGCAAAAGGGGATATGAAGTCAAGATAGTCATTGAAGTTGCCGCCACCAGGTTGGTCCCTGAGCTGGCCAAGGAAGGGAATCCTATGTGTCAGCTTTATGAAGGTGTCATATGAAGATAAAGTCAATTGCAGTTTTTCTAATGCTGAGCACACCTCTTGTCGTGGCTGCTGTTACCGAAAACACGGGTGCATCGAAGATTGTGCTTGAAGGTGGGCGGAGAGGAAACGTGTCTTTTCCCCACCAGGAACACCAGAATACGCTTGGAGATTGCAATCTTTGCCATAATCTGTTCCCAAAAGTCTCAGGCAGCATTGAACGTTTGAAGGATGAAGGCGGCCTGAAGAAAAAAGAAACCATGGATCAGTGCATGGACTGTCACAAGAACAAAGCGGACAAGAGAGAAAAGAGCGGCCCCACAAGCTGCAGGGGCTGCCACAATAAGTAAAGTAAATATTTGGCAGCGCTTCACAGGAAGGCGATCAGGCTGCCCAGCATACCTAAGTATAGCTGATCAGCCTGCTCACCTCCCTGTGAAGCGCTGCCAAACATTTACAATTTGGTGGTTCTAGCTATTTTCCGGCATCAAGCCGAATATTTACTGAAGTAAAAAACCATTCCAACCTCTTTTTGAGGAGATCATGTGAGCTTGGCTTGCGTAAATCCGGAAGGGCATTCAAATCGTCTGATTCACGAAAAGAGCCCCTACCTTCTCCAGCATGCCGGAAATCCTGTGAACTGGTATCCTTGGGGTGAGGATGCCTTTGCAAAGGCCGGAAAGGAAAAGAAACCGATTTTCCTTTCCATCGGATATGCCACGTGCCACTGGTGCCATGTGATGGCACACGAGTCGTTCGAAGATATGGAAGTCGCCCGGCTTCTGAACAAATACTACATCTCCGTCAAGGTGGACCGCGAAGAGCGTCCGGATGTGGACAAGATTTACATGTCCGTGTGTCAGTCTTTGACGGGCCGAGGAGGATGGCCCCTATCGATTTTTATGACACCCGAGGGCAGGCCCTTCTTTGCCGGCTCCTATTTCCCAAAGTCAAGCCGTATGGGAATGCCCGGTTTCATGGATGTGCTAAAACAGGTTGCCGCCATGTGGCAAAATGACCGGGTGAGTATCGTCAAGGCGGGCGAGACGATTACGACCGCCATTCAGCCCAGGTCACATTCGGATGGGCAATGTGCTCCTGCCGGCGTTGAGACCTTGAAAAAGGGTTATACACAGCTTGCAAGGGCCTTTGATCCGAGTCAGGGGGGATTTGGCGCTGCACCGAAATTTCCCACACCTCACCATCTTACCTTTCTTTTGAGATGGCACAAACGCAGCGGTGATTCCATGCCCGTAGAAATGGTGGAAAAGACCCTGGATGCCATGCGAAGAGGGGGCATCTTTGACCAGATCGGCTTCGGTTTTCACAGATACTCAGTGGATCAAAAGTGGCTGGTTCCCCACTTTGAAAAAATGCTCTACGATCAGGCCTTGCTGTCCATGGCTTATACAGAGGCCTGTCAAGCTACCGGGAAGGTCAAATTTGCCGAGGTGGCTCGGGAAATATTTACCTATGTGCTGCGCGATATGACTGACCGTCAAGGGGGATTTTATTCCGCACAAGACGCCGACAGTGAAGGCAAGGAAGGCTTGTTCTATGTCTGGACACCCCGTGAGGTAAGAGAACATGTCGGGGAAGAGCTGGGCGACCTCTTTTGCCGATTCTACGACATTACCGAGGCAGGCAATTTTGAAGAAGGTTGTAGTATTCCTCATCTGCGCATGTCGCTGGAAACCTTTGCGCTAAGAGAGGGCATGGAGATTAAAAAACTTGAGACATCCCTCAAAAATGCCGAAGTCAGACTCTTTGATGCCCGGAAAAGACGGGTCCATCCCCTGAAAGACGACAAGATCCTGACCTCATGGAACGGCCTTATGATCGCTGCGTTTGCAAAAGGATACCAGGTCTTTGGTGATCAGGCGTATGCCGACGCAGCCGCAGCCGCTGCAGAATTCATCTTGAAAAACTTGAAGACAGCCGATGCAAGGCTGCTCCGCCGGTATAGACAAGGAGATGCAGCCTATCCGGGATATCTGGATGACTATGCCTTTTTGACCTGGGGTCTGATCGAACTGTATGAGGCAACATTTAAGATTTCCTATCTTGAGGAGGCCATTGCACTAAATGAGGCAATGATAGACATCTTTTGGGATAAGCAAGGCGGAGGACTTTATTTTACGGGAAAAGGAAACGAACCCCTGATCACGCGCAGCAAAGATATCTATGACGGGGCTCTGCCTTCAGGCAACTCGGTTGCGGCCTTAAACTTTTTGCGCCTGGGCCGGCTGACCGGGAATACGGATTTAGAAAAAAAAGCTGACCAATTGACCAGATTTTTTGCCGCAGAGGTTGCGGAGCATCCCATGGCTTATACACAACTATTGGCCGCCCTTGATTTCATGGTAGGCCCGAGCCTGGAGATTGTGATTGCCGGAGACCCTGCTCTTGAGACCACGCGGGCCATGATTCGTGCCGTGCGGAAAAGGTTTCTGCCCAACAAGGTTTTGCTTCTGCGCCCGGACGGGGCAGAGGGGAAAAAGCTTGCCGCTTTATCTCCCTTTGTCAAGCCCATGCATCCCGTGGATCATCAACCTGCGGTTTACCTGTGCGAGCAATACAGATGCAGGAAACCTATAACCAAGGTTAGCGACTTAGAGTCAGCGCTTCACTGAATTCATAAAAGGAGGGAATACGTATGAAATGCAACATCGGGACAACCGACAGGATCGCCAGAGCGGTTATAGGACTCATTGTGATTGCAGTTGGATACTATTTGGGCAGTTGGTGGGGAGTTATCGGCCTGTTGCCAATCTTTACAGCTGCTATAGGGTGGTGTGGGCCGTATGCCCTTTTTGGAATATCCACATGCAAGATAAAGGGCTGAATGTCCGTCTTACAGTCGGGAGCAATTCAAAAAAGGAGGTCTACAATGAAAAAAACGGCAATAGCTATCGGTGTGTTAGTCTTCTTTACGGCTTGTTTTCTGTCAGGATCTATTGCCTTTGCGGACATGCCCGGAGCAAATCCGGACGCGCTGTGGCATTATATTACAAAGGTTTCTCCATATAAGGAATGGTCCTTCTGGACTGACCATCAGGGGATGCAGCCAGGCCGTGCCCCCCATGGTCCGTTACATAAAGTTTACGTAAATGACCGTGCGCTGAACTCACCAAGACCCCCGGTCCAGTATGGAGCCATAGAGGTAAAGGAAAACTACGGTAAAGCTAAAGAACTCAAGGCAATCACTGTGATGTATAAGATCAATGGATACAATCCCAACGACGGGGACTGGTTTTGGGTAAAGTACACACCCGAGGGTAAGGCCAAGCCTTTTGGTAAACCCATGGGCTGTATCGGGTGCCACGGAACCAGAGCCAACAACGACTTTATCCTGGTACACGAGTTTAAGTAAACTCCAGCGTTGATGAAAAAACTTGACCATGGTCTAGCATGAAGTCAAGCTTTTTCATTGCGTGACTATCTGGGACGTTCACAAGATACTTTTTACGAGTTCATCAACTTAGGGTCTGGAAAGAAATAACTTGAATTTTCCGTTTCCGAACTGTATCACACCTTTAGCCGGTTTGACATCCCCGAAATCGGGGTTGGTTTTAACTTCGGCCATTATAACGGTGGGCATAGCCCACCCTACAAGAGAACTAAGAATAACATGGTGGAAATATGTATTTTTTGTAGGGTGGGCTGTGCCCACCTTTGCCCAATGAAAGACTTGTGGCCGAAATTAAAACCAACCCCAAATATTTGACAGGATAACAGGATAGACATGATATAAATCAAAACCGCTTTTCACAACCTCAAGCAGGTAATAAGGAGGGACAAGAATGAGTAAAACCACAGAGAACATTAAGGCGGCATTTGCCGGTGAATCTCAAGCAAGGAACAAGTACACATACTTTGCGGAGATTGCGAGAGAAGAAGGCTATCACTACATTGCAAAATTATTTGAAGAAACTGCTGAAAATGAAAAGCAGCATGCAAAAGATCACTTGAGGCTTTTAAACGGGATCGGAGATACGGTCGCAAATCTGAAACAAGCAATTGGCGGAGAGGATTACGAAACACTCGAGATGTATCCAGGATTTGCCAAAAAGGCTGAAGAAGAAGGGAATACAGAGGCTGCCATACTATTCACACAGATCGGCAAGATAGAAGAACATCACAGAGACAGGTACAAGAAACTCCTGGAGATGGTTGAGTCCGGGAAAGTGCTTAAAAGAGATAAGCCGATAAAATGGAAATGCAGCATATGCGGCTATACGGTCGAGGGGACTGAACCACCACCGAGATGTCCGGGCTGCAAGCATCCCAGGGAATATTACGAGCCGGCAAACATGGATTTATAAAGAGGTCGAGATGAAGGAAGCCGGAGAATCTTCAGTTACTACTGTTTCCGATGTAATGGTTGAAACGATGATTAACTGGGGCATTAAATATGTATTCGGTATGGTCGGACACTCTAATCTTGGCCTGGCAGACTCTATTCGGCGACGTTGCGAAGCAGGTGATTTGACTTTCATTGGAATACGCCACGAAGGAGCGGCATCTTTTGCAGCCTCGGCATATGGTAAACTTACCGGGCTTCCGGCCGCATGTCTGTCCATCGCCGGTCCGGGAGCAACCAACCTACTCACAGGCCTCTGGGATGCCAGGTTGGACCGGGTTCCCATTCTCGCCCTTACAGGACAGGTGGACCTGCAATTTCTCGGACCGGGGACCTTTCAGGAAGTAGACCTTGCGGCCGCCTTTGAAGCCGTTGCCTGCTGGAGCCAAACGGTTCTCCAAACCAGCAACCACTCTGAACTCATGAGTCTTGCCATTAAAAATGCTATTCAGAGAAGAGATGTAGCGCATCTGATATTTCCAAACAAAGTGCAGGAGGCCCAGGTTCAGGAAGGCACACTTGCTTCCGGCCCTGAGGGGAGGCTGACACCGGTTGAAATCAGTCCACCGCCGGCATCCGTTGAAAAAGCTGTACAGATGATCCGTGAGGCGGGACGGCCGGTCATTATAGTGGGTCATGGCGCCCGTCTGTGCATGAAGCCTGTTACCGAGTTTGCTGAACACTTCAACATTCCCGTCATAACCACCTTTAAAGCTAAGGGACTGATTCCCGACAATCATCCGCTTGGTTGCGGTGTGTTGGGGGTGAGCGGAACTCCTGTGGCTAGATGGTTTATGAATAAGTCAGACCTGTTGATTGTTTTTGGCGCTTCCTTTTCACAGCATACAGGGATCAGAAAGGATCGTCCTACAATTCAGGTCGATTTCGATCCGCTGATTATCGGAAAATTCCACCCTGTTACAACGCCTGTGTGGGGAGAAATAGGCGCCTCTGTGAATCTGTTTATGAGCAAACTGGCCGATGAAAAACCAAAGCTTGATCCAAGGGATGAACTGGCGTCACACTGGCAAAAATGGCGGGCGGAAAAGAGAAAACGCGAGACTGTTGACCACGGCAAGGGAGTAAATTCTGCTTCGATTTTTGCCGCGATGAATCGCCATCTACCTGAAAATGCGGTTATTGCAGTTGATGTAGGAGACAATACTTATTCCTTTGGGAGGTACTTTGAGTGCCGCTCCCAGTCTATATTGATGTCGGGATATCTGGGATCTATCGGGTATGGTTATCCAGCAGCCATAGGAGCCTGGGCCGCCGCACAGGACCGGCCTGTTTTTGCAGTTACAGGTGACGGGGGATTTGCGCAATATATGGGAGAAATGACCACTGCCGTAAAGTATGGTATGCCTGTAAAGCACGTCCTTTTTAACAACTCGGAATTAGGCAAGATCAGCAGGGAGCAGCGAGCTGAAGGGAAGCCGGTCTGGTCAACGTCTCTGCATAATCCGAATTTTTCAAAATATGCTGAAAACTGTGGCGCTCTCGGCATCCGGGTCCACGATCGTTCTCAACTTGACGATGGCCTCAAACAGATTATTAACCACGATGGCCCGGCTATGCTGGAAATTATGACAGACGGGAAATTAATCTAGGGTAAATATTCAGCAGCGCTTCACAGGGAGGTGAGCAGGCTGATCAGCAGATAAGCGCAGACTTCGATACTTTGGTATGCTGGGCAGCCTGATCGCCTTCCTGTGAAGCGCTGCCAAACATTTACAATTTGGTGGTTCTAGCTATTTTTCGGCATCATGCCGAATATTTACAGTCTAAGGGTCTGGAAAGAAATAACTTGGATTTTCCGTTTCCGAACTGTATCACACCTTTAGCCGGTTTGACATCCCCGAAATCCTCACCGTAGCCCTGCTACGCTTGCGGTTTCGTGAATATCAAACCGACTAAATCTGCAACACATTTCGGATCGGAATTACCCAAGTTATTTCTTTCCAGACCCTAAGCGCGCTTATTGTTGGAATAATAACCGGTTAACCCTTAACAAAGTCTGTACTGCAAGAAAATTCTTGGAGAGAGGAAAATGGCTGTTTATAAATGTCTGGTCTGTGACACGGTTTACGACGAGGAAAAAGAGGGTATGAAATGGGATGATCTCCCTGACGATTGGGTCTGTCCTGTGTGCGGATCCGGCAAATCCTACAACAAGTTGGTTCAAGATACAGCTAATAAATCAGATACGTCGGACACGCCCGGCTATCGGGATGAGCCGTCAAGAATATCCGAAATGGAAGTCTGCATGGTAGATATCCATAAGATATCAGAAACAGGCGTTTCCATCATCGAGCCCATGAGAACAGAGAGACCAACGTTTTCATGGGATGAGATACTTGTCAAAGGGGCTCAACTTGCAAAAATACCGTTAAATCATGATGAGGCGGTTAACACGAAGACGATAATAGGGCCTAAGGCGAAAAAGCCGCTGGTTATTGACACGCCTATCTATATCACACACATGTCGTTTGGCGCCCTTTCAAAAGAGGCCAAACTCGCACTGGCAAAAGGGAGCGGGGCAGTAAGAACCGCAATGTGCTCCGGCGAAGGAGGAATCTTACCGGAATCCATGCAAAGTGCGTACAAGTACATTTTTGAATATGTGCCAAACACGTACAGCTTTACCAAAGACATTCTCAAAAAGGTGGACGCCGTTGAAATCAAGATTGGGCAATCGGCAAAACCGGGCATGGGTGGGCACTTGCCCGCGGAAAAAGTCACAGAGGAGATAGCGAAAATCAGAGGTGTCGGCAAAGGTTCCGACATCATAAGCCCTTCTCATTTCGAAGATATCAAGAACAGAGATGATCTGAAGAAGAAAGTTGAATGGTTGAGGAAAAGTTCGGAAGGCAGGCCGATAGGGATTAAATTTGCCGCAGGGAACGTGGAAGCGGATCTGGAGGTGGCATTGTACGCGGAACCGGACTTTATTACGATCGACGGGAGGCCCGGTGGAACAGGTGCGGCGCCCAAATTCATTAAGGCTGCGACGTCCGTTCCCTCGATTTTCGCATTGTATAGGGCGGTAAAGTTCCTTAAGGAGAAGGGAGCTACGGATGTTTCTCTCGTTATCACAGGTGGACTGAGGATATCTTCGGATTTTGCAAAGGCCCTTGCATTAGGAGCTGATGCGGTTGCGATTGGGACCTCCGCTTTAATGGCGTGCGGGTGTCAACAGTACAGGATATGCAACACGGGAAGATGTCCTGTAGGAATTACGAGTCAGGATCCCGAATTGAGACAAATAGTTAACATCGATGAGTCGGCTGAGAGGCTGGCAAATTTCTTGCGCGTCTCTAGCGAAGAACTCAAAGATTTTGCCAGGTTGACCGGCAATAATAATGTTCACGGGCTTTCGATCGATGATCTTTGCACGACAAATTCGGAGATATCCAACTACACAGAGATTGAACATGTTTGAAAAAACGGAAAGAGAGGAGGTTTACATGGACAAGTATGTATGTAATGTTTGCGGCTATGTTTATGATCCTGCGGAAGGAGATACTGACAATGAGGTGGAGCCTGGAACCAAATTTGAGGACCTGCCGGATGATTGGGTATGTCCTGTCTGCGGCGCGGGAAAAGACGAATTCGCAAAAGAGGAATAAAGGCAAATTGATGAAGATTCCGGTAATTGACTATGAGGCGTGTCTTGAGCAGTGCCCTAGCCCGTATTTCGCACTTTAAGGCAAGGAGGTGATCAAATGGAGGAGATGGAAATTGCTTGCGGCAAACCGACCGGCGCAGTGGTTGGCGAAACGGAAGAAGATACCCTTAACAAAGAGGAAGAAAAAATAAAGGAGGCAGCGATGACTATAGCTAAAATCGGAACCAAGGCCCCGGATTTTCAAGCCCCGGCCTTTTATAAAGGAAAATTTCAACAGATCAAGCTTTCAGACTATGCCGGCAAATGGGTAGTGCTCTGTTTCTACCCTGGTGATTTCACGTTTGTCTGACCTACCGAGTTGGCTGCAGTTGCCGCCAAATATGAAGACCTCAAAGAATTGGGTGTAGAGGTGCTGTCGGTCAGTGTGGACAGCCAGTTTGTGCATAAGATATGGCAGGAAGAAGAGCTTTCGAAGATGGTAAAAGGCGGGGTGCCCTTTCCTATGATATCCGATGCCGCGGGGAAAATCGGTTCGGTCTATGGTGTCTATGATGAGACCGCCGGAGTGAATACACGTGGCCGCTTCATTATCGACCCTGACGGGGTCATCCAGGCCTTGGAGATATTAACACCGCCGGTTGGCCGCAATGTAAGCGAATTAATACGACAAATACAGGCATTTCAGCTTGTCAGGAAGAGCAAGGGTACTGAGGCTACTCCCTCGGGTTGGCAACCCGATAAACCGACGCTGAAACCAGGGCCTGACTTGGCAGGCAAGGTCTGGGAGGTGTGGAAGCCTGATCTGGCATTTTAAGGATTTGGAAATTGTTTGCTCCTGAATCCCTTTCAGTGCCTTAAAGGTTTTTTTAAGAGAACTTTTGACTGTCGAAATAAATGTGAGGGAAAAGCAGAAAACGTAGATGTTTTCGACTTAGAGTTCGCCCCCCAAATGAATTTATTTGGGGGGCGAGCCCTTATTTCTTCCCTTTATTTTCAAGTTTTGATTTGAGGAGATCTCCCAGTGTGCCCATTGAGCCGGATGATTTTTTTGCGCTCTTTTTTACGTAGCTTGCTAACTCTTGTTTCTCGCTGCT
>JAYEJK010000186.1:0-3488 GCA_034660535.1 Thermodesulfobacteriota bacterium
TTTTCTGTCTGCTGCCGTGCCTTCATGCCCTGGCGGATGACATGTTTGCGAAAGCCCGCCGGCAAATGATTCAGGCTATTGATGAGAATGTCCGTGAGACCAGCAGGCGCCTGGACGGAAAATCCCTCAGCCGATATCTCTTCTCGTAATATATTTTCTGCTGTCCATGCCCTTTTTCTTTGCCTCCAACTGTATTGCACTTGCGCTTGCCCGCTTCCGTAATAACATATCCCGGATCTATTTTTTTGATTTGTGTGGCGCGGGTTTCGGCAGTCTTGGCATTATACTGCTGCTCTTAATTATGTTTCCCATGGATTCCCTGCTGCTCCTGGGGTCCGCCGGTTTGACCGCCGCAGCCGTGGCATGGTGGGAAATGGGCCTCAGACCGCAAAAATGGATGTTGGCATTCTTGACGGCAGCGCTTGTTTTCCCTCTCCTGCCGGTCAGCCTGAAAAAACCGGTCATCTCTCCCTACAAAGACCAGAGTCAGGCGCTTCGTGTAACAGGCACCGGGATTATTGCCTCGCGTTCAGGCCCGCTCGGACTTGTTAATGTCATGGAAAGCACGGTAATCCCGTGGCGGTATGCACCGGGACTGAGCATCAATGCTGATAAGGAACCGCCGCCGCAACTCAGAATATTCTCAGACGGGAACAGCCTGGCCGCGATCACTCATTACAATGGAGATAATGAACAGATCGCATATCTTGATCAGATGACCTCGGCCCTGCCTTATCATATACGCAGGCCTGTAAATGTCCTGATTATGGGTGCGGGCGGCGGTTCCGGAGTCCTGCAGGCCCTTTATCACAACGTGAAACATATCACGGCCGTGGAACTCAATCCGCAGGTCGTCAGGCTGGTTCGCGATGATTTCGGAGAGTTTGCCTGCAAAATATTTACCAATCCGAATGTGGATGTGCATGTTGGGGACGCTCGCGGCTTTGTCACCGGCACCAGTGAACTTTTTGATCTGATCCAGGCGCCTGTCCTTGGTTCCTTCGGCCCCTCTTCAGCCGGGCTTAATGCCTTGAACGAGAGCTATCTATACACGGTTGAGGCCCTGCAGGAATATTTGAAGCATCTGACGCCCGAAGGGTATCTTGCCATTAGCTGCTGGGTCAAGCTTCCGCCACGCGACATTCTGAAACTTGTTGCAACTGCCGCCACGGCGCTTGAGCGAAACTCCATTTCCAATCCTCGGCAGAGTCTGGCGTTGATCCGGGGCTGGCAGACCAGCACGCTTCTCGTCAAAAACGGCGTATACTCGGCCGGAGATATTGCGAAATTGAAGGGGTTCTGCCGCGAGCGCTCTTTTGATGTGGTCTATTATGACGGTATGGCAATCAAAGAGGCAAACCGTTACAATATCCTTGACATGCCTTATTTTTTTCTGGGCACACAGGCGCTGCTTGATAACAATAGGGATGAATTCCTGAATCAGTACAAATTCAATATCCGGCCTGCCACAGACGACCGGCCCTATTTTTTTAATTTCATGAAGTGGCGGACATTGCCGGAGATCCTTGATAGCCGCGGCAGAGGGGGCATGCCACTGCTCGAATGGGGCTATCTGATACTTATCGCTACCCTGGTTCAGGCCCTGGCTGCGAGCCTGGCGCTTATCCTCCTGCCGCTCCGCGCCCTTCGCACCAATGCCCGAAATAAGGAGTATGATGGCGGTATCAGCCGTTTTCGCGTTTTTGCCTTTTTCTTTTGCGTGGGCCTAGCCTTTCTTTTTCTTGAAATTGTATTTAGGGTCTGGAAAGAAATAACTTGGATTTTCCGTTTCCGAACTGTATCACACCTTTAGCCGGTTTGACATCCCCGAAATCCTCACCGTAGCCCTGCTACGCTTGCGGTTTCGTGAATATCAAACCGACTAAATCTGCAACACATTTCGGATCGGAATTACCCAAGTTATTTCTTTCCAGACCCTTATCCGGAAATTCATTCTCTTTCTGCATCATCCGCTGTACGCGGCCGCGGTCATGCTGACCGCATTCCTGTTTTTTGCAGGCATGGGAAGCAGACACTCAAAACGGTTTGCGGAAAAAAAGGGCCCTGCCGGGGCAGTACTGTCTGCAGCCGTTGCCATAGTGATTCTGGGTTTGTCATATTTGATTACGCTCGAACCACTTTTCTCTGCCTTGATTACACTGCCGGTCTGGGCCAGGATTTTAATCTCAATCGTGCTTGTAGCGCCGCTTTCCTTTTGCATGGGCATGCCGTTTCCACTGGCCCTGGCACAGGTGGGGAAAAAAGCCCCGGAACTGATCCCGTGGGCGTGGGGCGTGAACGGCTGTGCGTCAGTGCTTGCCGCCGTGCTTGCAGCAGTACTTTCCGTCCATTTCGGATTTTCGGCCGTTATAGCTGCCGCCCTCCTGTTATACTGCATAGCGGCAGCCTGTTTCCCATGAGAAGTAAGCGTTCATTTTCCCTCCTACCTACGTCTAACTAGTTTATTCGATATCTTGGTGGTAGTTTTTTGAGTTATACGATGAGGAGAAAGCATGATTAAACGACTGATCTTATTGTTGTTGTTGCTTCCCTGTGCCCTCTATGCACAAGAACAAAAGAGGATGTTGAGGGGTGTTGTGTATTGTGTCGACAAGCACGAAAAAAAATCTGCTTCAAATGGTGTAAAGGTCACCATCAAAAAAACCGGCGCTTCTGATCGAACCAATGAAGAGGGGGTGTTCAGGATTTTTCTACCTGCTGTTTTCAAGGCAGGAGAGGAAATATGCCTGCATGTAAACAAACCGGGCTGGGCCATTTGGTATCCTCTGGACGGTGAGATCCGTATTCCGGCTGAATTGAGAAAAGAGATTGTTGAGGTCAGGCTTCTGCCTGCCGGTTCCAAGCGCTTTTGGACAGATGATCGCATTGAAAAAATGATTGCCGATCTTGCAGAAAAATCCAAGGAGCAGGTGAAACTTGATGGCCGGCCGGAGGATATCAATTTCGGACGCTATATCAAAGAATGGGCCTTACAGTATGGATTTAGGGCTCAAGTAAAAATAACTTGTACATCTTCCATCTCATCTTCAGGCCGTTTTGGGCCGATTGTGAGGTTACAAAATCCTCAAATTAGCCCTGCTAGTCCTGCGGTTTTGTAACCTCACAATAGGCCCAATCCGACCTAAATCTGAGCGCAATATTGTCCAACTTATTTTTACTTGAGCCCTTAGCGCAGAGGAGGCCAAAAGGGAGATAGATAAATGGATAGCAGAAGTTAACGAAAAGGGAAATGATTTTTACAAACTCGGCCTGGCGGCTTTTGCAAACAAGAATTTCAGCAAGGCTGTTGAACTGTTTCAAAATTCAGTTGAGCTAAAAGAGAAGCAATTACAAAAAATCAGACAAAAAAAGCAGGAATTTGAAAAAAGGGAAAGGCTCCTGATTGAAGAGATCATAGCTTGCATTGAATAACACCGATCAAGTCAGGCGGAAAATGGAAGAAATTGTAGCAGACATTGCTGGTCAGC
>JAYEJK010000187.1:0-3488 GCA_034660535.1 Thermodesulfobacteriota bacterium
ATAAGTGCCTTAAAACATGTAGCACCGCAGGCGTCACATATAACTTCAGAGTTTTTCTGCCACAAAAAACAAGAAAATTACCACTAAGGCACTAAAACCTCTGAATTATAACTATTTGACAGCGCTTCACAGGGAGGTGATCAGGTCGATCAGCTATACACCGGTATGCTGGGCGACCTGATCGCCTTCCTGTGGAGTGCTGCCGAATAGTTACGTCTACTCTTTTGATTTTACCTCTGACATGAGAGTTCTTAATATATCTTCTTTTCCAACTATTCCCACAAGTTTCTCCCCATCTAAAACAGGAATGGTATGAAAACCTTTGTCCACCATAAGTTCGGCAAGAGTATCAATTCCCGTATCAGGTCTTACTGTGACAGGTTTTTGAGCCATAGCCCGACTAACTGTTATGGCGCTGATCTTTTGCACTTCTTTTTCAATCTGTTTGGGAGAAGGAATAGTGATGAAACTGTCAACAAGAGTGAAAAAGGATGGCAGCGGAAACCTTTTCTGCTGGACAACAAGATCGCTCTGGCAGATTATCCCTACAAACTTGCCTGAGCTTTCAACAACAGGAATCCCGTTGATGTGATTTTCCAGAAGCAATTTCGCTGCTTCCGTTATTTTTGTATCAGGTAAAACAGTGACTATATCTCTTGTCATGATATCATTGGCGGTCAGCATTATGATCCCTCCTGATTTAATTTGTTTTTCGTGTGATGTTACGCCCTGTCGACTTCATCTCAGCAATACGTTCAATGATGTCCGACGCTACCCTGGGGCGGCTGTACAGATCTGTATTGTTGGAATAATGTATCGCATTCTTTCGCCACGTTTCAATTTCCGGTGAACTCAGCATGGCCGACAGGAGTTTATTCATTTCTTCCTGTCTGAATGGATCACCACGGACCAGATATCCGGCTTCCGCCTCTTTAACGTGAAATCCGTATCCGCAGACATCCGTGGCCATCACAGGGACTCCGGCCACAAGCGCTTCCACAATCGCGTTGCCTGTGTTTTCCGAGATAGCAGGATGAAGCAGAAGGTCGGCGGCTGCCAGGAAACGCTCGACGTCGTCCCGGCCTCCCATAAAATGGACATGCCCGTCAAGGCCCAGTCTTTGGGATAATTTTTCAAACGGCTTTGCATTGCCCCTGCCGATGATGAACAGCCTGGCCCTGTGCCTGAGGTTGTCCGGCAGCGCGGCAAGCGCCTGGATCGATCTTGAAACGCCCTTTCTTGCGAAATCGGATCCCACCATCAAAAGCATCTTGTCCTCAGCATTCAACTTGAATTCCTGCCTGATCCGCTGCCTGGTCTCCCTGCCTGCTGCGGAACGTATACGCTTCTTATCTATACCCGGCGGAAGATAGTGAAACCTGCTTTCATCGGTTCCGTATACAGCAATGTAGTTTTGCTTCTCAATTTCAGACAGATACATGATGTATGTTTGGGAATCAAGCCCGAATACAGCTTTTTCAAAAGCTGAATAGACCTTATACCTTGGGGTGAGACGTGACAGGAAGCTGCGCCGTCCGGCAATATCCAATACATAACAGACATCTGCGGCATAATAGAGATCAAGCCCGGTCATCCGGTTAAACCCGACAACAAGATCATATTTTTCATTTTCAAGGAGTTTTTTAAGATTGCCGGCAAAGGTTCTACAACGACCATGGTTTGAAAATCCGCTGAACGGGACTTCGGTTACCTTGAGTCCGTCAGGTTGCCTGCCCTGCCAATCCATGGTATAAATATGGATTTCATGACCTCGGGCCAGACATGCCTCGGTTATCCGGAGAAAATTCCGTTCCAGACCACCGAATGAAAAATATTTGAATATACAGAACGCCAGTTTCATAACTAAAATCGATGACATTTGATTTTATCAATGTCATAGTTCCGGGTTCAAAGGTTCAAGGTTTTTTTGAGTTGTAAAACATTAGAGATACATTTTGCAATATTTGAAAAACAAAAACATAATCACCGCCGCCATTATCCTGACCAACGTTATCTGGTGGCTGACCTCCAGCGATGTGACATACCTTGTGGCCCAGAACCGGGATGTCCTGCTCGGACGTTATTCGGTCGGCAGATTCTCTGCCATGCTCATCGTTTTCATCATTTCCATGATGACCATCTATCTGGTCCGGGCAGACCAAGAAAAACGAAGGGAACGTGTCTTCAGGCTGATATCAATCTGGCTGGGACTGACAATCGGCCTCATCCTGGTGGATCTGGGCGCCCGCCTCATTCGATCACCCCGTTATTTCAGAACCGAAGATGTCTATCACCGAAAACCACACAGCATAAATAAAGGCGTGTTCAAGGATGCTCCTGAAACCAGACATTCCTACCCAAGGACACCGCCGGGTTATCCTGATGTAGAATACACCATTACGGCCGACAAACGAGGCTTCAGAAACAAGGTCGATCTGGATAAATGTGAACTTCTGACTCTGGGAGATTCCTTTACAGAGGGCTCCAGCGTGTCTGACGAACACACCTGGCCTGCCGTGTACTCAGAAAAAAGCGGGCGCGTAGTGTACAACCTGGCAATGGCAGGCGGAGATCCAAGCGTCTATGTGGAAACCCTTGAGCTTTTCGGTTTACCTCTTGAGCCGGACATTGTCGTTTGCATGATTTACGAAGGAAACGACTTCCGCGGCTCCGGAGAACTTAAAGGCCGGCTGGAAAAAAAGGCGTCGCTTAAAAAACGAGTCCGTTCTTATTACAAGACGTCACCGGTAAGGCTCAACCTGAAAAAATTTTTTATTGATACGCTCTCTTTTGAACAAAAAATACCGAAAAATGAAAAAGTGAAGAAAATCCCTGAAGGACTCTCATGGCTTCCAATCGCCATTCCCCATGGTTCCGACTCCCCCAGTTACACATTTACGATAAAAAAATTTGAAACCCATTATGAAAGCAAGAAAGACTTTGTCGACTCATCAGGTTTTAAAACGGCCTCAATTGCCCTGAAAAAAATAAACAGGCTCTGCAGGGAAAACGACGCAAGATTTGTCGTGGTGTATGCGCCGGATAAACCGCACGTAATTGTACCGCTGATAAGCGATCGCGTTCCCCATGAAAAACTTAAGGCCTTCCTTGCAATCAGAAAAAAAAGCCTGCCCCCACCCGATGAAACGATCCGGATACTGTTAGCCAACATGGATGCGCAGGAAGAGGCTGTCAAAGAACTCTGCGAACAGGAATCCATCGAGTTCATAAGCCTGACAAATGAACTACGCCGCTCGATCCTTCAGGGAAACCAGGCCTATTACACATACGACATGCACTGGTCTCCAACCGGTCACCGCGTTGTGGCTGAAACGGTTTGCCGATATCTGGATGAAAAAAATTAGTACCTTAGTGGTAATTTTCGGGGTTGGTTTTAACTTCGGCCATTATAACGGTGGGCATAGCCCACCCTACAAGAGAACTAAGAATAACATGGTGGAAATATGTATTTTTTGTAGGGTGGGCTG
>JAYEJK010000188.1:0-3479 GCA_034660535.1 Thermodesulfobacteriota bacterium
AGTGCAGGTCAATAATTTCAAGCAGTTAGCTCTCAGTTGCTGTGAATGAGGTCATGCGTGAATCAAGCGTTTGCAGAGTATACCGAGCATCTTTTTGACCACCTGCACTGTTTTGTAGGGACTACCCGTTATCTCAAAATATCCATTTTTTTTGCTCATCCCGCTAAACCCCGTATTGCAATAACCAGCAGCGAGGCGCTGGTTGTTGCGGTCAACCAGCGGTTATCATTGCGTAGTTCGCCGATTAAAACTTCATAGCTGAAAAAAAAGATTACAATTTTTGTCGCCAGCAATCCCATATGATAACTTTGAATCCGTGGGTCCGGAAGATTGGGGACCACTAATGCAATAAAGAGGATAAGGAAATCAAGGGTGGATGTTTTAAAACCCTTGCGTCTCAGGGTAAATTTTAATGTAAAAGTGACAAAAACAACCAGAAGCAAGAAAAAAAGATTGTAGAAACGCAAAAAGCCTCCACTGAGCCAGGAAACGGTGATGACCTCACTCTGGTAAACTGTTATGGGAATCAAAAAAAATAATAAAATATGAACAACACGCGTGAGCCATGCTTTTTTAGCAAAGGCGGTAATGGCAATTGTCAGTAATTCAAAAATGGTAAAAAAAGCAAAAGACCGCGAAATTTGAGCAGGAAGAAAGCAAGTGAAAAAAAGCAGCAAGGGAATAGAAATCTTAAGAAGTCTAAAGGAAATTTTAATTAAAATATTTTTTTCTTTTAAAACCTTGAGACGGCCTTTGATAATTTTATCTAGAAAATCTATCCGGGTAAATTGCCAACAAGTAACATCCGCAAACCAGAATCCGCCCAGAATAACTCCCGAAAAAATCAAATAAAAAATCAGCAGCAGCCAATCTGAATAAAATCGGAGAACAAAAGCTGTGGTAACCAGAAATGCCTGTAACAGATAGATAACAAATACAGCCTCGGTATGATAAAAGCCGAGGCGCATGAATTTATGGTGAAAGTGGTTTTTATCAGGAGAAAAAGGTGATTTTTTATGGATCATCCTCTCCGACATCACCGCCAGAGTATCAAGAATAGGAAAACCAATAATAAGTAACGGCAAAACAGGACTTAAGGGAGCATTCGTTTGAGTTAAAGCAAGGGATAAAGTGACGACAAGAAAACCAAGTAATTGACTGCCGGCGTCACCCATGAAAACTATTGCCGGATAGGTGTTAAAGCGTAAAAAACCAAAAATTGCTCCGCCTATTGCCAGTGAAATCAAGGTGATTTCGAAATATCCTCCTTGATGTCCCAGGTAACCGATGCACAGGAAACTGAGCAGGGAGATGCCGCCTGCCAGTCCGTCAAGGCCATCGGCAAGATTAATGGCATTGGTAACACCGATAATGACAATCAAGGTGAAAGGGATTGCTACAAAATCCGGCGTCAACATCCCTTCAGGCAGAAGCATGCCGAATGATTTAATCACTACCTTGCCATGAAAAACAACCAGGCAGGCGGCGATAAACTGGATGAAAAATTTCTTCTTATAGCTCAGGTTATTAAGATCATCAATAAAGCCCCCGCAAACGATAATCCCGGCGCCAAGAAGAATCGAGCGGGTAAACGGTGTCCACTCAATCCAGAAGAGCACCGGTAATACCGCACCCAATGCCATGGCAATCCCACCCATTTTAGGCATGGGTTTCAGATGTGCCTTGCGCTCGTCAGGCATATCTAAAACATTCATTTTTACTGCACAGCCTTTTAACAGAGGAATCAGGCTGCTCGTGATGAACAGGGAAAGAAGAAGGGTGGTAAAATATATCATCCCAAGGCCTTTATTGCGGAATAAAAGTGTTCAGGATCGGCGCAACATCAGCGGTAAATTTTTGCAGCCTTTGTTCAGCTTCCTTTTCTGAGTAATAAATCGGAGTGACAAGGCGTACAAGCGATCCATCGGTCCGCTGCCTGGTCAAGGCATCCCAGAAAGCAAAAATCTTAAGCTGATAGGCGTTGGTTAAAATGCGGCCTCGCTGAGGGAACCAATAATAGGAGAGTTGTTTATAATCCCCTTTCTGCATTAGAGCCCGGTTAACCTGCATTGTTCCACCATTAAGCGGAATGGAAATTGTCCCGGCTTTATTGAAAATCCAGCCGCTGCCGGGCAGGCAGGTTGCAGGAGAATGGATTGACTCTCCCTTGCGCTGGCTTTCATAATAGGCAACATAAAAATTAACCTCTTGCCCTTTTTTGTTCTTAAAATCGATTATTTTGTAATCGCTGAAATCAAGCGCATCGATAATTTGTTGTTCCAGGCTCTGACTTGTTCCCGACCAACCGTTTAATTGAAGTGGAAATCGGCGAAAAGATTTTGAAATTGGAATTTTTTCACGAAATTCTATCCCTTGCGTTAAAGCAAGCGTTGCTCCAAGACATATCACGGCAACCGGAAAACAGGGTTGTTTTATTATGTCAAACACCCCGGATTTCGGTTGAACATGAATGCCGGCTTCTGTGGAAGATTTAGAAATTTTTTGGAATTTTTCGGGAAAAATTTTTATCAGAAGCTTCATTTCCAATAGCAGTAAGGCCAACGAAAACATAAAAATAAACCAGCCGGAAAATCCATGGAAAAAACCTTCAGCAACACTGGGGCCCCAGACCTCGTAAAAAATACCGGTCAAGGCAATACGCAGGCTGTTGGCAATAATGGACAGAGGCATTACGGAAATAACCAGAAACGCCCTTTTCCAAAAAGCGGCCTTGAAAAAATAGGCCAAAAGGATACCCAGCACAATAAGCGGGATCAGATAGCGCAGACCGCTGCAGGCATCCACCACCTGGAGTTGGGTAAATCCCAGGTCAATTATATTCCCCTCCCGGTATGCCGACATGCCGTAGAGTTGCATTAGGGTCACGCCCAACTGAGAGGAGAGCAGCTTGAGTCCTACGGAAATCTTATTGTAAATAAAGTTAGGAGGAGGGAACATGGTCAGGATGAAAAAGAGGGGGAACAGGATGGTTTTCAATTTGCGCCACCCTAAATGCAGCAGGCATATCCCAATTAGCAAAAGCCAGGAGGAAAGGTAGAGTGTGTAATACTCGCCGCCAAGTTCACCAAGAAAGTAGAAACCGATTCCTAGAAAAAGCAGGGGGAATCCAGCCCAGGAAGGTGATGATGGTGTTGCCGCAAAATCTTTCCGTTTTTCCCAGATAAGATATAAAACAATAAACGGCACAAGGTAGCAGTAGTTGTAATCTTCCCGGTTCCACCATTTGATCATAACAGAATGAGACGAATAAAATAACAACGCAAGCAATAAGGAATAGACTGCCGCCGGGAGCCATGCCTCTAACGGAAAAATCAGCTTTATGGTTTGTTTTTTCACTAGTAATTTTCTTGTTTTTTGTACCCCTCAAGGGGGTACTGAAATGAATGGCGGAAAAATTCCGAAGTTATATGTGACGCCTGCGGCGCCGCATATTTTAAGGCACTTATAATACTTACTAA
>JAYEJK010000189.1:0-3476 GCA_034660535.1 Thermodesulfobacteriota bacterium
GATTCTCGACGCTTCCCAGCGGATTACGGAAACACGGAAAATTGAATTTGAAACCCTTGAAGTTCAATCTGCTGCAACAGTGTAACCAAAGCGATGGGTTTCCGACACTTCATTTTGATAAAAAAATGATGAAAGCGTATTGAGGTGGACGGGAGAAATAATTGTCGTTGATCAAGAAGTAACAGAATGAATGCGAGAAGAGGGAAAAACATGAAAGTACCATACGCAAGGAGAGTCTGTTTTACACTTTTCATTCTATTGGTCTCTAGTTGTGCCTCAATTCCTCCCGAGGCACCAGAGCTTTCAGCAGAGCTTGGAAATAGAATATCGGCCATAGAAGACTCTAATATAACTCTTTTACACAAATTTTTTGATCAAAAAAGAAAAGGAGAAAATACTGGAAAACTCCGAAGGAGTCGAGGTTTGGAGCAACGTGACTTTCGGTGTCACGGATGAGGGATTTCTTAATTTTAAGGGAACGGCATATTTCCGCGATCTTTCGGCCCTAAGAATCGGCGGGAGCATAAAAAGCGAGAGCAGCGATGCGGAGTTTACGAAACTGCCCGGTGGCGGTATGGAATTAAGGCTGGTCGAAGAGAAAGAAATAGAAAAGAAACCGCCTCAGGCGAAAAAATTGTCCGATGAAGAACTTGTAGAAGATGTGAAGTCCGCGCAGGCCGATTTCCAGAATCAGAAGGCGATGATGGCAGCGATCCTTACGGGCCTGCGAATGGAAAAAATATTCCATCTGCCGGGGCAGTTGAAAGAGGTTGCTGTCTTCAAAAAGGATGTGGATAAAAACACAGTTTCTATTCTCTATGAAGGCGAGAAAATGATGAAGGCGCTCGATGACTTAACGCAGGACGACATGTGGTGGAAAAAGCAGATACTTGCCGGTCAGGATATGGACGACGGGCCGCCGATTAATGATCTTAACGAGAAGCTTTTCGGCACCGGCGGCGAGGCGCGCGCAACGATATCCGGGGAACTGAAACCGCTATTTAACTACGAGGCGGAAGTCACCGCGGCAAAGAAGGCATATCCGGAGATGCGGAAAAAGCTGGGACTAACCGATGAGCCGGAAAGGCTACCCGATGCCAAAGGCGGAGCCTTCAAGAGCCTGCGCGTCGGCGGCGTAAGCCTGGTACGTGAGTCGAACCAGAAAACCGGCTTACGGCCGTTCAACTACGGCAAGGGTTATAAAATATCTATTATCGGTGAATTGCCGGGCACTGTGCAGAGGGTTAAAGATGTCAAGGTACTGCGGGCAGTAGCTGACAACGGCGAAAATCTACTCCCTGAAGACCCCTTCCCCTCGTTCCCGAAACTCTCAGAGTCCAAGGGCTCCGTTATATTCAACGCAAACCTCCTCGCCCCGGGCGATAACGTTAAAGGGCTGCGGGAAGTATCCGGCGAACTCGTCTACGTCGTGGCGGAAGGTACAAAGACCATGGACTTAGGCACCTTAGAATTAAAGCCCTGGACAAAAAGCGAGGTTCTGAACGCCGAGATCAGCTCAATCAAAGAAAGCCAATGGCAAAAGGGCGCCTACGAACTCAATCTCGATTTGAAGGCAGATACGGATAACATCAAGCGGGTACTCTTTCTGGACGCGAACGGCACGGAACTGGATATAGAGAGAGCCGGATACGAACAGATGGGTAGAAACCTGACACTCACATTCCGCTCCGAGACCAAATTCCCGCCACAGGCGCATATTATCGTCGAGATGCACGGCAAGATACGGGAGTACACTATCCCTTTCAGTATAAAAAATATCTCGCTACTGGGATCGCCGATGGAGCCGGACTGATCGCACCCCAAGGGCACTTCCTCTGGGCGCGTGCAGGTAAGAAGCGAGCCTGCGAGACTCCGGATGGAGTACCTGTGAACGATTACATCTTACTTACTTGGAAAGCCTGAGTACAAATGGGATAGAAAACAAAGCCAGAATCGCTGCAAATTTATAAGTAGTTGCAAGTCCCAGAATATCTCCTGATAATCCGGTCAGCATTATGGTCAGCGCACTTATAGAAAAACTCAAGGTCATATATATTCCGTTAACAAATGCCGGCCGGTCTGTTTGCAGATTATTGACCACGGCAAGCATTACAGGCCCGGTTGCGAATAAAAAAAATCCCAGAAAAAGAAGTATCGGTAATGCAAAAAAAGAGTCACTTATAATAAATAACCACATTAAAACAGGAGAGGCTATAGATATAATTATCATCATATTCCTTCGGCCTATCCGGTCCGATAATATACCGGCAACTATTGTGCCGGCAGCCCCGGCACCTTGAAGAACAGAAAGTGAAATTCCGGCCATCCACAGGCTTGTACCATTCAAGTGGAGATATGTCGGCAGAAAAGTTGTAAGGGCTCCCTTCATGAATGACCTGAAAAAAATAATACCTCCCAGAGTAATAAATAATGGAAGTAAATTTATAAATGTTTCCCTTGCCCTGTTTTCCTTTTTAATTTTTTTAAATCTATCCGAGATTTTAATATTCTTTAATTTTATAAAAAGAATAAGTGATGCGACAAAGGCAAAAGGAATCAATTTATATGTCCCCTCCAGTCCCCACAAAGTAACGGCCCCAAGAATTACCAGGGGGCCTATTGTGCGGGCCAATTCTCCGCCAAGCATGTAAAGACTCATCCCCCTGCCGATTTTATCCGCCGCCACCTCAGCTATCATTACAGGAGCCGGAACATGAAACAGGGTTGAGCTTATCCCCATAACAAAAAGAAGAATAGCAATAACCGTATAAGATGGAGCAAGCCCCAGAAGGCTCATGCATACCGCGGTTATCAGAGGGAATATAATTACAAAATATCTTACATTGGCTTTATCGGCAATAATTCCGATAAATGGGTTAAGGAGAGAGGGCGCCCGTTGAATAACCGAGAGAAACCCTGCCTGAGCATATGTCATTCCCAGCTTTTCCATAAGAAGAGGCAGGATCGGGGCTAGAAATGCCGTGTATATATCATGGACCAAATGGGCAACCGAGATAATGACAACATTCCCGGTTTGAAATGTGTTAAATTTCTGCATTTTCGGAGATCTATTTTCTCAATGTTCTCTTAAAAAAACGTGATACGGCTTTATTGCAACCATCACGGGGTCAAGGCAACCTGACGGCGGTGTAAGCGATCCACAACAGGCACCGCATCCGGAGTCTCGCAGGCTCGCTTACCTGCACGCGCCCAAAGGAAGCGCCCTTGGGGTGCACAATCCGGCAGGGCTTTTGCTATCCCGTGATCGGTTACAGAAAAACTGGGATGACACTTTTGACAGAACAACTTTAATAAAAGGAGAGCTGCCACCGAACCAAAAATTTGTAATCCTTAGGGCTCAAGTAAAAATAACTTGTACATCTTCCATCTCATCTTCAGGCCGTTTTGGGCCGATTGTGAGGTTACAAAATCCTCAAATCAGCGCTGCTAGTCCTGCGGTTTTGTAACCTCACAAT
>JAYEJK010000190.1:0-3458 GCA_034660535.1 Thermodesulfobacteriota bacterium
TTCGAGTCATGCGCATTTATTAAATCGCCTAGTCACCGAGCCCAAAAGGAGACACGGACAAACAAGTTTGTCCATGCCACCCATCACCCATCACCCATCGCCTCCCCCAAATCCGTTATAATCAGAATTTTTTTTTGTATTATTCACCTCCCTGGAGGAGCGCCAAGACGGTTTCAGGCAGAGCATTAGCCTGGGCAAGCACAAATGAACCGGTTTCGGTAAGTATCTTCAGCTTGGCAAAATTGGATACTTCCTCTGAAAAATCCACATCCATGATGGCTGAGTAAGCGTTTAAGATGTTTGTTTTCGTGGTCGTCAGGTTTGAAATGGATCTAAGATAGATATGTTTAAACGGTTATCAATATCCACAACCTCAGGCAGTTGTTCTTTCCCTATCTGAAAGCTTTTAATTAAATCAAAAATGCGAGGCTGGTGGTGGCTAAGGGCCGCCATATTTTTTTTAAAAATATCAGGAATAGTGGAAATCATAGGTTATTACCTTGGAGGAAATAAAAGTCCTTACCTGGATTAAAGTAATCTGTCGGGGAACAGAACTCAATAAATATAACAACAGGGTTGTTTATTCATAAATATAATATTATATTGCGTGTATGAATAATTTTTTTAATCGAAACAATGAACTTACCCAGTTGCGCACTTGTTATAAAAACAACGACCATGGGGCGTTAGTAATACTTTATGGCCGGCGGAGACTTGGCAAAACTTCGCTGCTTCGGGAATTTGTCAGAGATTTGCCGCACACCTATTTTATGGCGGACCGCGCTGGGGAACACGCGCTTATGACCTCCCTTGCCATATCCATGGCCGTGTCATTGGATGAGCCATTATTGCAGGCAGTTGATTATCCCTCATGGTACGAACTGTTTTCAGCCTTTGACCGGTTGCGTCCTAAGGACCGTAAATTTATACTCATTTTTGACGAATATCAATATCTCTGCCAAGTGCAGCCGGCCTTCTCTTCCTTTATCCAAAAGTGGTGGGACGAGCATTGGCAGCATGACAACATCATGCTTGTCCTCTGCGGTTCGATTACTTCGATGATGTACCGCGAGACCATGACCGAATCAGCCCCTCTTTATGGTCGCGCTTCGCTTCAGCTTTTGCTTTCTCCCATGGAATATCCCCATGTTCAGGACTTTCTCCCTGGCCGTCAAGAGAATGAACTGATAGAAATGTATAGTCTAAGCGGAGGGGTGCCGCGCTATCTTAAATTGCTCCGGAGTTATGACAACTTTGCCGATGCGCTGAAAGGTCTGGTTCTCAGCCCTTCCGGGATCCTCTTTCAAGAGGCAAGGTATCTGCTTCATGAAGAGATTTCCACACCAAATACTTGCTGGTCAATCCTTAATGCTCTTGGCAGCGGTGTCGGGCGGATATCTGAGCTGGGCAGCAGGTTGAAGCTGCCGGCCAATCAATTGACTCGTTACATTGATCTACTGCGGGATTTATTCCTGGTTCGCCGGGAGGTCCCAGTACTGGAGAAAAATCCGCATACTTCCAAAAAAGGGTATTACATCGTGGCTGATCCTTTCCTGCGTCTCTGGTTCGGTAGTGTTTATCCTTATGAGAGTTTCCTTGAATTCGGACAGGCGGACCTTATCATGAAACGCCTTATGTCCATGGTGAACACCCATATTACTTATTGCTTTGAAGAAATGTGCCGTACCTACGTCCGGCAGAATCATATTGCGGATTGTGTGCGAGTGGGAAGACAATGGGGTAAGGATTATGAGATTGACGTTGCCGGTGTAGATATTGAAAACAGGCTATGCTTGATTGGGGAGTGTAAGTGGAGCAAAAAACCGGTAGGGCTTTCTGTCTTGATAGATTTAAAATCTAAGGTGAAGGGGGAAAAATTACCAGTTGCTTCCGAATGGCGCATTATTTTGTTTAGCAGGTCTGGTTTTACTCATGACCTGACTAAAGAGGCAATGAAAGATGGAAGGATTATCCTTGTCGGCTCATTGTTTGATCGTAAATATTCGGCAGCACTCCACAGGAAGGCGATCAGGCTGCCCAGCATACCAAAGTATAGCTGATCAGCCTGCTCACCTCCCTGTGAAGCGCCCCGCAGGAAGTGCCCTTGGGGTGCGCTGCCAAACATTTACTTTTTTGCCGGTTTTAGCTATTTTCCGGTATCAAGCCGAATATTTACGTTTAATCAGCCTCATCTTCACTGCCATTATGGTTCTATCTTCACTCAGAAATTTTGCTAAAACACACTCTCTCAAACCCAAGAGCAACTACTATAAATTTCTGCAGCCGAAGATTCCCATATTTTATTTCAAGCTTTTCCCCGTATTCTTTCACCTGTTTTTCGCCTTTTTTCATCTGTTCCGCAATCTCGGGAATTCGGCTCAGCTCTTCTTCAGACAGACCCCTTGCCTTGTCAGCGCTCATGCCGGCATCCTTTAGCTTTACAAATTTAAACTCGATTAAAACATCAAATACTTTGCCGTACCGCTTATCAGGCCTGATAATCATGGTCAGATCAGCATATCTGCGGTCAATCTCCTTTTCAGAATCCATGATATAGATCATATCATTGTAAAGAAGAGTCAGAAAAGCGGTTTTTATAGTCAGTTCATTTGCCCATTTGTAATCCCTGTTATGGAAAACCTTAAAATATCTCTCCTCCATGAACCTGCACAAAGGCGCCATATCCCCTTTTGCGTAAACTTTTTCCGCGGCAAGTTTTCCATCATCCCTGTCATCGGGTTCAGGCAGGAGCATTTTCCGCACCCGCTCCACATAAAGACCCTGCATTACCAGATTGGGAACTTTTAAAATAACCTTTAGGTCTTCAGTATCGCCTGCAAGGGTCAATACCCCGAAATAATAGAGAAAAGATACCAGGAAGGTATTATCCCGTGATTTATCCGTCAGCATCTCCTTAATGCCGAAACGATCCACAATCTCTGAAACACTTACCCCATGATCTTTTTTAATTAAATTCATGAGAAGATCTCTTCCCCGGGGGATTTGAGCAATATACTCAAGCTTTGCCTCATCCACAGCAAGGTTTGAATCCAGCATCTTTCTCGGATATCGGCACGATTTTTCAAACTGTTTTAAAAAATATATGGATAAGGTTGGGTTATAAACAGACTCATCTGCGGTATGGGAAAAAGTATACCCGTTATAATAAGTCTGCATCATATCCACAGCCTCTTGAATTTTCTCCTTTTCAAGACCGCATTCATCAACAATCTTCTCGATTACTTTTTCAAGTTCAGCTTGCTTAAACCCGCACAGATCATTAAACTCCGGCTCAAAATAGATATTCTCGGCAATATTATACCCGCTTGTGATATCACTCATAACAACCGGGGAAACCCCTGTAATAAACACACGATCAAACATGGAACCTGAAGTGGAGGACTTTATGGCCTTGAAAAAGGTTCTTAAAGGACCCTCTTCATGCACAAGAGCCTCAT
>JAYEJK010000191.1:0-3453 GCA_034660535.1 Thermodesulfobacteriota bacterium
CGCCCCAGCAATAAGGCTCGCCCAAAAATAACTTCACATTTTCATGCGTCGATCCATCCCGCATGGCTGCGTTGCTCGTCGGTTAAATAGCCCTGCTATTCGCCCTTCTCGCGCCTTGCCATGCGGGTGCCTCAACACCTGAAAATGTAAATTTATTTTTGGGCGAACCTGTTAATTCCACTCGCACGGTTTGGTTAAAAAAACATCGGAATATAGCAGGCGGAATTTTCCAAAACTCGCCTCGGCCTTTTCATAATCAGCAAAAAGGCCGAACACCGTGGGTCCGCTTCCGGACATCAGGGCGCTCTGAGCGCCGTCAATCAGCAGTTGTTCCTTTATCCTACCGACCTCTGGATATCTCGAGACCGTCACGGCTTCCAAATCATTGAAAAATCCGGGAGAATCCTCCCCGCGCGGATACCTGCCGGACTCCGCATCAGAGTCTGAGCCGGGAGCTAAGATATATGGATTCCCCGGGGTTGTCAACGCAAAATTCTCATATACCCATTTTGTTGATACGGGAAATCCAGGATTTACAAGAACCACACTCAAATTGTTAAGACCTTGAATCTCCTGTAACCGGTCCCCGATCCCGGTTGCATCTGCAGCTTGAAAATCTGTAACAAAAAAAGAAACGTCCGCTCCCAGGGAACGCGCCATATCAGCCAGACTTTCAGGATCAAGCCCGGTGTTGAACAACTTGTTCATCCCTTTTAATACCGCTGCCGCATCACTGCTGCCGCCTCCAAGACCTGCGGCAACCGGAATCTTTTTCTCTAAGTCTATTTTAATTCCGTGGGATATCCCGGTATGTTTATAAAAAGAAAGCGCGGCTTTAAAGGCCAGATTGGTTTCATCCTCCGGCAAATCGATTCCAGAGCATGAAAGGGAAATCCCTTCATTTTGAGGGATTATGCAGAGATGGTCGGAAAGCCCCAATTTCTGCATCCGGGTCTCGATGTCATGATAGCCGTCCGGCCGCCGGCCGATTACACGCAAAAACAGGTTAATTTTTGCAGGCGCCCATACAGACAGTGCCTGTCCCGGGCATGAAGATACCATTTTAGGGATGTGGAAATAAATAACTTACCCATATAGCGCTCAGATTTAGCAAGTAACCACTTTTAAAACCGCAGGCATAGCCGGGCTACGTTGAGGATTTTAAAAATGGTTACTTGATCGAAGATGGCCTGAAGATGGGATGGGAGATGGGCAAGTTATTTATTTCCACATCCCTTAAGAACCGGCGTTGCCGATGACTTTCACATAACGTATCTTGAGATCGTACAGGATATTTTGGAGCATCTTTCCCTCATCCTCGGTCAGATTGCCCTTTGTCTTTTCCTGCAGCATATTAAGTGTGTCAATGGAATGTTTTGCAAGCACCAAGTCCTTGTTTCTTTTTCCGGTCCGAGGCTCGCTGATCTCTCCAAGAAGAAACAGTGCCGAGGTGTTCAGGGACATCACGAGATTGGTAAATGTGACCTCCGGCAATGCGCGTTTCTCGCCTGACTCATTTGTTTTTCCTTCAGCACTCATTTGCCTGTCCGCCTTTTTCCTTAAACGACGCCTAAGGCAGCTCCAACACCATGGCGTGGTCAATGTATTCCAGACCCCTGACCTTCTGCAGCTGATCCCTTGTCAACAATGTATCCGTATTTAACAGGATAACGTTCTGACCATGCTCAACCTTGCTGCCCACAGTCATTCTCGATATATTGATTCCAAAATTTCCCAGAGTCGTTCCCAGCGCACCGATTACTCCGGGCAGATCTTCATTGTAGACAAACAGCATGGGTCCGCTTGGCAGGGCCTCCATCCGGAACGAGTTCACCCGAACCAGCCTCGGTTCATTCTTTCCGAATACGGTGCCGGCGACTATGTTTTCTCCTTCCGATGTCCTGACCCTGATTGAGAGAAGATTTGTAAAGTCATCGGAATCACTGGTTTTTGACTCAATAACCTTGATCCCTCTTTCCCTGGCAATTATAGGGGCATTTACATAATTCACCTCGGATTTCAAGATCGGGGTGAAAAGTCCTTTTAAAAAGGCAACCGTGACAGGTCCTGAGAGCATATCTGCAAGGTCTCCGATAAACTCCAGGTTAACCTCTAAAATTCCGCCTTTGGAAATCTGCATCTGAAAGGAACCCAGCGTTTCGGCAAGGGTCACATATGGACTTACCTTCATTAACACGTCAGCGCTCACGGACGGAACGTTCACAGCATTGGAAACGGTCCCGTTCAACAGATAATCCGCCACCTGCTCGGCAATCACCCGGGCAACACTTTCCTGGGCCTCTCTCGTGGATGCTCCCAGATGAGGTGTGCAGATAAAGTTATCAAAAGCGAGAAGGGGCTGATTTTCCTTTGTTACAGGTTCCGTGGCAAATACATCCAGAGCCGCCCCGGCAATTTCTCCACTTTTCAACGCCTCACAAAGCGCCTCTTCATCAACCACACCGCCACGGGCACAGTCAATGAACATGGCGTCATTTTTCATGTTCTTGAAGACCTCGGTGGAAATGCAGCTTTTGGTCTCATTTGTAAGCGGCACGTGAACCGAGATGTAATCCGACCGTTTGCAGAGTTCCTCAAGGGACACCGGCTCAACACCTTTCTCTTTTACAAGATCCGCGGGCATATAGGGATCATACGCAACAACCTTCATGCAAAGCCCTTTTGCGCGGTCTGCAAGGATACTTCCGATCCTGCCGATCCCGAAAATACCCAGAGTTTTGCCGGTGACTTCTCTTCCCATGAATTTCTTTTTTTCCCATTTGCCGGCCTTCATGGAGGCCGTGGCCTGGGGGATATTCCTGGTAAGCGACATAATCATGGCAAGGGCGTGCTCCGCAGCCGTGACGGCGTTGCCTTCCGGAGCATTCATGACAATGATCCCTTTTTTCGATGCTGATGGAATATCAACATTGTCAAGACCAATACCCGCCCGTCCCACAATCCGTAATTTTTCCGCAGCCTCTGCTATTTCCTTTGTAACCTTGGTAGCGCTTCTGATAATCAGTCCGTCGTATTCGGAAATGATCTTTTTCAACTCTTCAGGAGAAAGACCTACATTCATATCAACTTCCAACCCGGCGTCCTTGAGTACCTCCACGCCGACAGGCGCCAGGTTGTCACTAATCAAAACTTTCATGGTTTTCCTTCTTAAAATAAGGCCGGTTAAAGGTTTTCAATTCGTAAGCGTTTACCTACGCCATACCAAAAAAATATGACAACACAAACAAAATTTGTCAAGAACTCTATTAGTTGATGACATTTGATTTTATCAATGTCATAGGTTCCGGGTTCAAAGGTTTAATTGAATCAATCCTTAAAACACGAGGAAAAATCGGCCGGCTCGTCGTCTTCATCTTCCTGAACATGAATTTTGTCGTATCCCATCTCAATAACTATCTCCTCCCTTATCTCGTTAAAACGACTTTGAAATAA
>JAYEJK010000192.1:0-3449 GCA_034660535.1 Thermodesulfobacteriota bacterium
ATTCTTTCCTCACTTTGCATTGACGTTTTTTGCACGGACAAACAAGTTTGTCCATGCCACCCATCAGGCAGTTACAAAAAATGGTGCAAGGCTTTCCTCCCCCAAATCCGTTATAATCAGAAATTATAAAATATCTTCTTCCATTTTTTTCAATTGTAACCGTTCAGAGAGGTCCCCTGCTTAACCGATGTACCTGTCTGCGTGTGATGCACCGGCAATGCGCGAAACAATTCTGTTGTCCAATATGAATATTGAGTGCCTCCATCGCTACCGCATGCCCCTTTGAAGATTTTACATTCCTTACATCCTCCCGCTTCTTATGATCGATATCAGCAGCCAGAATCCCATAAAACCTGCAAACAAAAAACCGATCAACCCGATAATCGGTATTTCATGCCACTTGGGCGGGATATCGGAAAGCACAATAAGGCTCGATCCGATCACCAGGGATGCCAGGACAATGGCAAAGGAAAGCCGGTTGCTGATTCGGTCATTGGCAGCAATCATCGGTTCTAATCCACGATGTTCAAACTCCATCTTTACCTTGCCCTGTCTAGCCAATTTGAGAATTTTCCGGACTTCTCCAGGGATATCCTTTAAAAGGTGAAAAAGTTCGGTTCCGGAACCAACCATGTCTTTTGCGATTCGGCGGGGGTGAATTCGGTTTAACTGAATGCGTTTCATGAATGGAGCTGTCTGTTCGACAACGTCCAAATCCGGATCGAGCGCCCGGCCTAGTCCTTCCACCGTACTCAGGGCCTTAATCATCAAAAACAGATCGGGCGGGATACCCAGACGATGTCTTGTCGCCGTCTCCAGAAGCTGGTGCAACAGCGGTCCCAGTTCCACATCCTTTAGTGGACGGTAGCAATGCTGATCCATAAATTCAGCCACATCTTTTTGAAGGGCGGGATAATCCGGTCCCTCCTCTGAAAGAGTGAGCCTTAGCAGGGCTTCGGCTGCTTCTCGCTCATCCCGATGGGCGATACTCATGATCAGATCGGCGAAACGTTCCCGCGTTTCCAGATCAAGTCGTCCCATCATACCGAAGTCTATATAGCAAATGACATTATCCGGAAGGACAAAGATGTTGCCCGGATGAGGATCAGCATGAAAAAAACCATGGACAAAGATCTGCTTCATGATCAAGATGAGGCCTTGTTGGGCGATTTTGCTCCGGTCAAGCCCCTCTTTAGCCAGCCGATCAATATCTGAAGCCTTAACGCCACTTATTTGTTCCATAGTAAGAACCCGTGATGTTGTTGCTTCGCGATAGACCTGCGGCACATAAACCGCGGGCTCATCCTCAAACTGCCGGGCAAATCGCTCCATGTGCGACGCTTCCAGTGTGTAATCCAGCTCCTTCTCCAACGTACGGGCAAATTCTTCCACAACCTTGGTGGGGCGCTGGATATCCCATCCTTCCAAATGACGCTCCATTAAGCCTGCCAAATGCATCATGATCTCCAGGTCCGCTTCAATATTACGCTGGATACCGGGCCGCTGGATCTTGACAACTACATCCTTTTCATCAAGCATTTTCGCTTTGTGAACTTGACCGATAGAGGCAGCGGCAAGAGGTTGTTTGTCGAAACTCAAAAAAATTTCATCAATTGTTTTTTTGAGTTCCTTTTTGATGGTTGCTTCCACCTCTGAAAATGGAAACGGCGGCACTTCATCCTGAAGCTTGGGAAGCTCCTGAATAAACTCTACCGGCAACAGGTCAGGCCGGGTGGAGAGAATCTGACCCATTTTGATAAAGGTGGGGCCCAGCTCTTCCAAAACCAACCTTACCCGAACAGCGCGGGAGAGTGACTCAATTTTCTCCCGGCGTTTACGGGAGATCATCTGCAACCCGATTTCCAGGTACTGTTCGATCTTAAGCGCGTTAACCAAGTCTCCAAAACCGTATTTGAAAAGCACGCTAAGAATTTGCCGGTAGCGCTGCATGTGGCGGTAAGTACGCCCAATGCCTCCGATTTTTAATAACGTCAAATTGCTGCCCCCCTTTGTTGCAACCAGTTCAAAGTATCTACTGATTGTCCTTTCCTTTTTGAAGGGCCTCTTTTACCCCCTTCAACATCCCTGAGATGCCCCCCTTTGCAACATCCACGGACATTTTCCCAAGCTCCCTCGCCTCTTCGGCCATGATGTTTGTCACCTTGCCCGCAGCTTCAACAGTTGTGCGGGTAACTTCTTTTCCGGCTTCCTTGAGTCTTTCAGTAACTTTTTCCACCGCATGATCGGTCTTTTCCCTTAAAACAGAAGTCGTTTTTTCAGTTTGTTCAATCAAATCGGTTAATACATCCTTTGCAGTTTCTCCGGAGCGTTTTGCCACCCTGCCGGCAGTCTCCATGAAAAGCTCCTCTATTGCCTCAAGGTCTTCCTTTGTCCTGGCAAGATCATGGTGGATAAATTCCCTGGTTTTATCTTCAACGGATTCCACTGCCGACGCGATTCCTTTCTGGGTCCCTTCAAAAGCGCCATGGACAACATCTTTAATTTCCTTTTCGCTCTCCTCGACGGCTTTTACAGCGCCGGAAAGGACTTTTTCGGCAATTTCCTCCACCCTGTTCGCCGTGAATCGACCTTCTTTCAGGGCTCTTTCCGTGGTATCCCTGGAGATTTGCGCCACAGTCTCTTTTACATTCTCTCCGGACTCAATGGCCTGTTTGACAGCTTCCTTGACGGTCTGCTCAGTCAGATTGGGTAACTCCGTACTCTTCAATTTGATGTCGGTTGAAACAGATTCGATGCGTGTCCCGATCTCTTCAGGCAATAAGGCTCCCGCCTCTTTTGCTCCCTGGAGGGCATCCCTGACAGATTGGGTCAGTTCGGTTTTTTCTGCCGCAAGTTTTGTTTCAAGTTCATGCATCTCTTTTCCGACAACATCAACAGCCTGGTCCTTGTGGCTGCGAACGCCGTCTACTGCTCCTTCCACGGCGCCCTTGATATTTTCCGCCACATCAGTTTCGGCAGTCTTTAATCCTTCCACGGCGGCAGATATGGCATCCTTCACGATGGGCCGGATTTCTTCTGCTCCCCCCTTGCTTTCCGCCACTGCGTCGGCCACCGCCTTCCTGACGATGTCAGACAGATTTTCCGAGGTGATTCTTCCGGTCTCTTTGGCCTTTTTTAACTCTTCTACAATACGATCCTTCATTTGATTTTCCGACATGATTTGTACCTCCCTCGATTTAGTGATGTTGATGGTTACAAGTCAATTCCGCGCGGCATGTCCACGCCCTTTTCACTGTATAGGGCCAGACCCATGCCGACCTTCTTTTTGTTTCAGCTTCGGGATTCATTCCGCTCTGGGCACTGTTAATTTAATATAGCTATGCTATCATGAGGTCTCAACTTACCACAGGAGGTCTCATGGCTATTTGTCCAAAATGCAGTTCTGAAAAATGTGTGAAAGATGGTATTATAAACGGAAGGCAGCGTTA
>JAYEJK010000193.1:0-3437 GCA_034660535.1 Thermodesulfobacteriota bacterium
GCAACACATTTCGGATCGGAATTACCCAAGTTATTTCTTTCCAGACCCTAAATTCCCATACGTAAAAAAGGTCGTGAATAATGCAGGTTACAGTTGAAGATGTCGGCGCTCTCACGAAAAAGTTAAAGATCGTACTGCCTGAGGATGTGGTGGCACAAAGGTTAAATGAGGCATACAACGCACTCAGGTCTCAAGTGTCGCTCAAGGGTTTCAGAAAGGGCAGGGTGCCCCGGAAGGTATTGGAAAGGACTCACGGTTCAAAGGTTGAAGACGAGGTAGGCGGCAAGCTGATCCAGGAGACCTATTTCGATGCCCTGGCGGATTCGAAGATCGATGCTGTCGCCCATCCGGACATCAAGACCCAGAGCTTTGAGAAAGACGGCACATTCTACTATGAGACCGAGGTAGATGTGAGACCCGAGTTTGATCTGGGAGAATATAAGAGGCTTGAGATCGAACGTCCTGAGGTAGTTGTTACGGATAGTGAGGTTGACGACAGGCTGCTGGAGATGCAAAAGGAGATGGCCCCCCTCCGTACTGTGGATGATCGCGGCATCCGGTTGAACGATCTGGCTGTAGTGGATTTTCAGGGCTATCACAAAGGTGAACCCATAAATCAAGTCAGACAGGAAAATTACCCTGCTGACGTTGGTTCCGGGCAAAACGGAAAGGAATTCGAGGCCGGGCTAATCGGTCTGAAGGCCGGTATGAAGACCTCCTTTGAGGTTGATTTTCAGCCTGATTTCCCAAATCCCGTTCTGGCCGGTAAAAAGGTTGAGTTCAGGATTGAAGTCAAGGTGGTAAAGGAGAGGGTCCTTGCTGATCTGGATGATGAATTTGCCAAGGATGCGGGTGACGAATTCAATACTCTGGATGACTTGAAGGCCCATGTCCGCATAAAGATTCGCGAGAAACAGGAAGATGCCCAGAAAGGGGATCTGTATGACAAGATTATGATGAAACTGGTTGAGGATCATGAATTCGAATTGCCGCACCGTCTGGTAATGTATGAGGTCAACAGGCATATACAAGAAGTTGAAGCCGGGCTGGAGAAGAAGGGAATGAGTCTGGAATCAGCAGGTCTGAACAGGGACGCCCTTGTTGACCAGTATAAAGAGTCCGCCGAAAAACGGCTTCGCGGTGATTTTATTTTAAAAAAGATCTCTACGAAAGAGGGAATCAAGCTTTCGGACGAGGATATAAATAAAGGATTCAAGCGAATATCCGATCAGTATGGCATGCCTGTGGAAGAAGTAAAGAAGTACTTTGCCTCCAGGGATGATTTTTTACCTTTTATGAATGAACTTTTAAACGAGCAAATTTTGAAATTTCTGTTGGACAAGGCCGTTTTCAAGTATGTTACCGCAGACCGGGAAAGTGATTCCAACAAAGAAGAGACCGTAGGAGATGAATCATGAGTTTGATTCCCATGGTGGTTGAACAGAGTCCGCGCGGAGAGCGGGCATACGACATCTATTCCCGTCTGCTCAAGGAAAGAATTATTTTTTTAGGCACCGAGGTGAACGATGATGTCGCCAATGTCATTATCGCCCAGTTTCTTTTTTTGGAAGCGGACGACCCTGATAAGGATATCACCTTTTATATTAATTCTCCGGGTGGATCGGTTTCAGCCGGACTCGCGATTTATGACACCATGCAGTATGTGAAGTCGGACATTGCCACGCTCTGCATGGGCCAGGCCTCAAGCATGAGCGCCCTGATACTCGCGGCAGGCACAAAGGGCAAGAGATATGCTCTTCCTAATTCGCGCATCCTGATTCATCAGCCCCTCGGCGGTTTTCACGGCCAGGCATCTGATATAGATATTCACGCCAAGGAGATTTTAAAGACACGTAATAGATTGAACAGGATCCTTGCGGAGCATACGGGCCGGAAGGTCGGGGCCATTGCAAAGGATACTGAACGTGACAATTTCATGAGCGCGGAAGATGCCATGAAATACGGCATTGTGGACAAAGTGCTTGTGAAAAGGGAGACCCTTGACAAAGAAGAGGAGTCTTAATTATGTCTGCCAACCGGATAGATGAAGCGGGAGTCTGCTGTTCCTTTTGCGGTAAGAGCCAGGATGATGTCAGAAAATTGATCGCAGGGCCGTCCGTTTATATCTGCGATGAATGTATTGAACTTTGTAACGAGATTGTCCGGGAAGATCGTCAGGCAGATCGGGAAGCCGAGGGCCTGACGGTCGTCCTGAAACCAATAAAAATCAAGGAGCATCTTGATCAATACGTGATCGGTCAGGATTATGCCAAACGCGTTCTCTCCGTGGCTGTTCATAATCATTACAAGCGTATCGATTATCAGGATCAGAATCAGGATATTGAAAGTTCCGTTGAACTGCAGAAGAGCAATATCATCCTTATCGGACCCACGGGCAGCGGCAAGACCCTTATTGCCCAGACCCTTGCTCGTATCTTGAATGTACCTTTTGCAATGGCTGATGCAACGACCTTGACAGAGGCAGGTTATGTGGGTGAGGACGTTGAGAATATCCTCGTGAGTCTTTTGCAGGCCGCGGATTATGATGTTAAGAAAGCCAGCCGGGGTATTGTATATATCGACGAAATTGACAAGATTGCCAGAAAGACCGACTCAGCCTCCATAACAAGGGACGTTTCAGGTGAAGGCGTTCAGCAGGCCCTTTTGAAAATAATCGAAGGCACGGTTGCCAGTGTTCCGCCGAAAGGCGGGCGTAAACATCCCCAGCAGGAATATATCAGGATTGATACTACGGACATTCTTTTCGTGGTCGGCGGCGCATTTGTAGGCCTTGACAGCGTGATAAAGAAACGCACAGGAACCAAGTCCATGGGATTCGGCGCCAAGGTGGTCAGTGACAAGAAAAAGAAGATGGGCGAGATCCTTGCCGGGATTCAGCCCGAAGACCTTCTGAGTTTTGGACTTATTCCTGAACTGGTAGGTCGATTGCCTGTGATTGCCACCATGGAAGAACTGGAAGAGAAAGACCTGGTCAGGATTCTGAAGGAACCAAAGAACGCGCTTACAAAACAGTATGAAATGCTCTTTAATTTTGACAATGTCAGGCTTCGTTTTACAGAAGGCGCACTGGCTGCTGTCGCAAAAGAAGCGATAAAGAGGAAGTCGGGCGCAAGAGGACTTAGGTCGGTCCTTGAGGATGCCATGCTTGACATAATGTATGAAATTCCCTCCCAGACAAATGTCCGGGAGTGCGTGATCAACAAGCAGGTGATTTTAAACGGCGAATACCCGGTAATTCTTTACGAGAATGAAGTCAAGAAAAGCGCCTGAGTCAATTACGAATTATGAATTAGGAATTACCAATCAACCATTTAACTGTGTGCGGGATAACGAAAAATTCGTAATTCGTAATTCCTAATTACTTTAAGGGTATTGAAAATGGACCAGTATCAGACTGAAAAGAAAGAATATCCCAT
>JAYEJK010000194.1:0-3431 GCA_034660535.1 Thermodesulfobacteriota bacterium
TTGCCAGGCGAGGAAGTGGGCGACTTCAAGGGCGTGATTTCATGACCGTGACCTTTCAGGAGGTGCTCATTCCGAAAAAGGCTGGTCAAGACTCCTAACCCAGATAAACTGGAATTTTTAAAGGTCCTGGACTATTTTCAGTACCCCCCTGAGGGGTATAAGTACCTTAACAGCTGCGTGTAACTATTTAAAAATATTTCACCTTTTTGATTTCCTGCCAGAAAAAACAAGAAAATTACCACTAAGGTACTAAACTTTATTTTTTAGATACCGGGCTGCTCTGCTACCTGTTGCGCATCAGAAAACCTGATGAGTTAGCATTCCACGCTGCCCGAGGGTAATCGTTCACAGGCCCTCCATCTGAACGCGATCAGCCCGGCTCACATATTACTTATATGGTGAGCCGAACTGCTAGCGCCCATATGGAGCGCCTGAGAACGATTACATTCTTAAGGGGTCTGCAAAACATGGGGGCACTCTGAACGGTTACAAAATATATTGCCGGTCTTGCGGATAACATTAACCTCATCCTGAATATGCAGGGTCAGTTGAAAATCATCGCGCCAGTTGTGCCCTTCAAACCCGCCTGAATATCCATTGGGCGGCAGCACCGGGTCTTCAAAAAATATTCGCAATCCGTCAAAATTCGTTCTGATCCGATCCAGCACGATAATATTAGGCGTAATCAACAGAAAATTACGCGCCAGGTCAGAATCCGGCTCATAAAGCTTGTGAAAATAACACCACGCCAGCACCAGGCCCATCACTTTGGTTTTACCAGAGCCGGTCGCCATCTTAATGACAAAGCGCCGCCACGATTCATCAAACATATTAGCAGAAACAGCGCCGGATGAATCAAAACGGAGCATGTCATATTTGTCCTTCACCTTAACCACATCGTAAAGATAGATGATGCTTTCAACCGCCTCTTGCTGGGCAAAGTAATATTGAAACTTTGCCATCGTGCCGTCCAGTTTTGGCAGTAGATGCTCTTGATTAAACCACCAGTTCAACAAGGCGATACTTGTATCTGCTGCCCCTTCATAGCCGTTATCACGCCATGTCTTTATCTTTTTACGCAGTTCATGCACTAAAGGCGGCAACAGCTTTTCATAGCTTGACTCACGTAGAGCTTCATCAGCAGGGAACCAGCGTATATCCGGGTTGAGGATTGCATGGGGGGATTTTGGAAAGTCCTTGTGTAGCGCCATTACGATAATTCTCTAATCATTTTATTTATTGTTTGTGTCAGCTTGGGAATATGATTTTTACAGACATCGTATATTACCTCTACATCTGTTTCAAAATAATGATGGCTTATAATATCCCGCATTCCTTTGGCTTTTTTCCAGTCAACCTGGGGATACTGCGGCAACAGGGATTTGTTTGTAGTTTTGTCCAGATTTTTTAATGCTTCACCTATTGCAATCAGCAGCATGCACACACTGTCAAGTTTTTCCATACCTGCCGGTGAGTCTGTAAAATCGTTTACTGTTTTTACAGGCTCAAAACGTTTTAAAATTGTTTGCGCTGCCTGATAAATCTGTTCCAGTATTGTTAAAACAAGCTCTCTATCATACATATACGGCTTCCTTATCTATTCTTTTTTTTAAGAATGCATTCATTCTGTCCCTGTATCTTACAATATCCACGGGCCTGTGAAACTTCTCCTCCAGATCCTGTTTAATGCCGATAAGGTAGAACAGATCCGGTTTACCAATCTCAACAACAACGTCAATATCGCTTTGTTCATTCATGCTGCCTCTGGCCGCTGAACCGAAAATGCCGATCCGTATAATTTCGTATCTATCTTTGTTCATATCCATAAAGCCACGCAGGGTACATATTATTTCATTTCTTTCCATTATTTTTCCCCTCCTATAGTTACTTCCACTATCTTCATGGTATCGTTACCAAAAATATCCACCACCTTTACCGCGATCTTGCGCCGCCCCTGCGGGCATTTCCTTAGGGTCTGGAAAGAAATAACTTGGGTAATTCCGATCCGAAATGTGTTGCAGATTTAGTCGGTTTGATATTCACGAAACCGCAAGCGTAGCAGGGCTACGGTGAGGATTTCGGGGATGTCAAACCGGCTAAAGGTGTGATACAGTTCGGAAACGGAAAATCCAAGTTATTTCTTTCCAGACCCTTAACACGCTTTTGAGCTCCAGCGAGCGGTCTTTTTTAGTGCGAAAAGATTGCCATTCGTTTTCAAATACATAATCGCCTGTCCAGACTTCTTCCCATGTTTCCAAAGACTTCTGAAGTTTTTCCATCCCCGGCAATCGCGTTTGCTCATCCGGATCCCATTCCTTGCGTACTCGTACAATCTCCCGCTTGGATTCAAAGTCAAAATCCACTGCCCAGTAATCAATCCAGTCAGTCCAATTCTGCGTCAACACCTCGCGGCTGACAATGCCGTTTTTGTCTTTAAGGTGTTCATCCAGACAGTACGCGCTAAACACCCGGACGTAAAAAAGATCCCCGGGATCGGGCTTCCCTATTTCAATACTGAAACAGGGAAATATGAAGTAGCGCATTCAGATGCCATTTCACTTTCCGTATTGGAAACAGGAGATGCGATGCTTGAGTTATTGTTTGATTTTGGCAATAAACGTATTGGAAGTCTGAATGGCCTCATTCATATTTTTGATCAGACCGTCAATTTCTCCTTTGAGCGTGGAAAACTCCGACCTCAAAGAACCGATAGCCTGAGCATTGAGGTTGTGCTTGAGGAACAGGACATTATCCCGAAAGGAACGTAACACGGGCGATATGCTTTTTTCAGCCCGGTGCATGCTGGCAAGCATCTCGCGGTAACGGGTTTTGGTATCCTGCAGTTTTCTCTGGCTTGACTGACGCAAATCGGCGTTCTTATAGAGTTTCAACTCATCTTCCCACTCGTTAAACAGGGCGCCGGCAACAGATTCCACCTTATCGATCCGTTCGGAAACCTTTGCTGCCGCTTTCTCGCTGTCTTCATACTCTGCATTTAACTTTTCATACGCCTTTTTGAGGTTACTATCTTCAATATGAACAACAGCGCCAAACTGTTCCAGAGCAGACTTAAACTGTTCCTGCGCTTCAGATTGGGCGTCTCGGGCGTCCTCCACCCGATCGATAAGAATATCGCGTTTATGAATACCCACCTTTTCCATAGCGCCATAATATGCCTTGGAACATCCCCCGAGCAAGGGAAGCAGCAGGACAGCAACCAGAATAAACCGAACAGGCATCAGGGTTTTCTCTTTTTTCATCTATTCCTCCTTAAGTGGTCCTTTTTAATATTCATCGCTTTTATACCCTAAGGGTCTGGAAAGAAATAACTTGGATTTTCCGTTTCCGAACTGTATCACACTTTTAGCCGGTTTGACATCCCCGAAATCCTCACCGTAGCCCTGCTACGCTTGCGGTTTCGTGAATATCAA
>JAYEJK010000195.1:0-3431 GCA_034660535.1 Thermodesulfobacteriota bacterium
CCCTAAGGATGTTTTTCTCAAAGCCTTTAAAATTATGTACAGGTGAATATCTACTAATCTGCCCCTTTTAATGTACTTTCAAGCCAATTGATCGATTTTATTTAAAATTTATGGAAAATAATATAGAGAATACCGGCAGAATTGCAGTATCAATTCCTGAAAATATTATTACAGAGTTTATAAAAATAAATCAGCGGGAAGGTGTCTCTTCAACCACGCTGCTTGCACAGTTTATGGTGTCATATATTAATTTTTTAGACCGGGATTTTATTAAAATAACATCGACCAAAAGGCAAGAATCAAAAAGAGCATTCGTCAATAATGCCCCGCTGGATATTTGCGATAAATTCCAAGAAAAGGTCAATAAAGACAAAGTTGACAAAAAATTAGTGATTGCTCAATTCATGACCAATTATGTGGATTTCATGCATAATCGAAAACGACTTTCAGTCCTGAAATAAATGAACCCCTGAACCTGCCCTATGAATGTTTCCCAATTATCAAAAAACATCTCAAACGCACTACGGTCCTTGAACGAAAGATATCGGACGCTTTTATCGCTCTATTATAGAATTGATAGCGCTCAAAAACTGTCGCTCGCGGAAATTGCCGGGCATCTTAATATACCCCGCAGCAGGGCCGTTTTACTGAAGGAAAAGGCCATTAATCAATTGCGGCGTCCAGTTCTTATCAGGCCGATTGCGGAATCATTAAAATTGTTAACTGATGATATTTGGCTGCATGTATCTGAACCGGCTGGTGATATTTTGCGGGTTGTCAAGAAAAATGATGTGATTAAACCTAGATTTCTGTCGCTGCCCAGGCCGGTACTTCTGGCCCTGCAATGCATGTACTCGAATGATTTTGATTACTGGCTTTCTGAATATTTTCATGAAACATCCACTGTATGGTTTAAAAGTGATTATCCAGCCGATCTTGTTTTAAAAGCCCACGACCGGTTTGTCAGGATTTGTCGGGACTTTTCCTTTCCAATTCATATAAGTTTCCTTATGGAGCAACTTGAAATCGACCGAAATCTTGTCAACCGGATTTTGGTCATATCCCCCGATAACTACGCGATTTATGGAGACTATATTGCAAAGACCCCGCTTGACAGCAGCGCTTTACGTAGTATCCGTATCCACTTGCTTCTTTCCTGCAAGCATAGGGGACCGGTCATGATAGATTCTATTATTGGGGACTATAACTCCCTTTATAATGATGCAAAACTTACACCTTCCATATCTGAAAGGATTATGGCCCGTCATCCCAGCTTATTTCAACAAATCGATGGAAGCAGTTGGAAAAGCGCTTGGGCGCTCGGTTTAGATAATAATGTAGCGGCGGAACATACCCCCCGATCCAGTTATTACTTCAGCAGGGTGTGGCGGGAAACCAAAGCTTCCGAAATTATCATAGAGATCCTGGAATATGAAGGTATATGTAGTTGTTCCGCACTTATCGATTTTTTTAGTAAGACTGTGAGCGACAAATTTACGATAGGCAATATTGGCCCTGCATTGATGTTTCACAAACAAATTATTAAATTTGCGCCGGGATATTACGGTATTCATGAGCATTTAGACCTTGTCAAACAGAACACTCTCCCGCCGGACCTGCTTATGACCGTAAAAGACTGCCGCAAATATATATATACACGTTTTGCCGGTGAGCCGGCAAACACCTATCCATTGTGGAACGCAGCCATGGAAAAAAAATGGTATGACATGGCGGAAGCGTTCCATAATTACCAACTGCGGTATTCCTTACTGTATGTTTCCGATCCAGGACTTTGGCCGGGAAACGAAAATGAAAGAAAAGAGTGGGGCCGTGAAAAACAGATCAATGGTCGATACTATTTATCCGACAAGGCGTCCCCACATCCTCTTTGGAGCAGTATACCGACCCTTCAAGAGCTGTTTATCCTTATGCTGTGGATTAAGCAAACCGGTTCCATCAACTGGCTCCGGATCAACTCTAAACTTAAAATTTCTCCTTATAACAAGCGTCTCTCAGCCTCTTGCCTGGCCCTGCTTATTAATTTGAAGATAATTGACCCGGAGAAACACTGGCAAAAAAAACACCAAAAGGGATCGGATTGCGAAATAATAATTGATCAATGTGTTGAAGAGATCAGCAACAAAGGTTTTTTACACTGGGACGACCCGGTCGGTATTGCTATCCGCCTGCGCATGGCGGATGCCTTGACCAAAAAAGATCAGGGGTGGGTTCCCCCCAGGGAACTGTCGCTTTTAATCATGGCAATAGACAATCAGGACATTTCTGATAAAATCAAGGGGAGCCGATGCCTGACTGCAATGCAGACGTCAGGCATGAATGACATCAATGAATCGAAATCCAAACCGCAACAGATGACACTGTTTTGATGTTATGACAATTCAAATAAACCTTTGAACCTTGAACCGGGAACCTATGACATTGATTGCGGTTCAAAGTATGGCCGTACGAGGCAATCACAAAGCACCTTACCGTGTTTACCCCTTATAGCCTTCATCCTTCGGCAACCCGTCCTGCTTTGCAGAGGCCACCGCCAATTCGTCGCACCGCTCATTCATCGGATTTCCGGCATGACCTTTTACCCATTTAAAGGTGATATCCAGATCCTGGGTAAGGTCCAGCAGTTGCGCCCAGAGGTCCGGGTTGACGGCGGGCTTTTTGTCGGATTTGATCCAGCCTTTTTTTTGCCAGCTTTTTGCCCATCCTTTGTTGATACCGTTCACAACATAACTGGAATCGGAATAGAGGGTCACCGGTTTATCCCTGTGCTCCAGTTCCCGAAGGGCCACAATACAGCCCTTGAGTTCCATACGGTTATTTGTGGTCAGTCTATACCCGCCGGAAATTTCTTTTCGTTCACCATTGCTGTCTAAAGTCCCTTTGCTATAAATCTGGACGATCCCGTATCCGCCGGGGCCGGGGTTATTGATGGCGCTTCCATCGGTGTAAATCGTCACTTCGCCGGTTTTAGGTGAGGTGCTTGCACGTGACTGTTTTGTTTTGCTCTTGATTTTTTTCAGGCAAGGTCTGTATATCGGTTTTTTTATCCACGCTTCGGCTTCTTTTTTGGTGGGAAATCCTTTATATACGGCTCCGGAGTATCCTGTTACTTGTGCCTGTGCCTCCGGCCAGTTATTATAAATTCCCGGGTTGTGACCGGATGCAATTGCATAAAATTTTTTCTTTGTTGCCACTTGTTTTTTCGATGCTCTTCCGTTAATACTTTGATTATGGTGCATGGTCCAATTTGACGGTTAATAGTTCCCTGAACGGAGGGAACGGCGATTTTTATTCATATTTCGGTCCCATTGTCAGAACGATTTTTATTCCCATAATTGTTGCGTTCTCCGTAGGGGCGGGCGAACCTTGTGTTCGCCCCCTACGGGAATTGGAAGAATTTCGCCCTGAGGAAG
>JAYEJK010000196.1:0-3420 GCA_034660535.1 Thermodesulfobacteriota bacterium
GAAGAAATAAATTGTTCCGTGTTTTTGCCCGAAGGACATCATGTTTCCGCCATTTTTAAAGCTTTTCAACCATCCATGCACCTACATTTTTGTCGGTAAACTCAACCCCAAAGAGATAAATATTTTTGCCCGTGCCCTGGTATTTTTCAAAATACCCCTTGTCCTTGATCTGCCCTAATGCATTATCCTTATTCCCGTCCAACTTGAATTCAAATATGTGCACATCATTGTCAATGATAACAGCATCTATCCTTCCCTTGTTTGTTTTTACTTCCGCTTCTACCTTCAACCCGACCAGAGAAAATACCAAATAAAAAATTGTCTGATAATATTTTTCCCTATCTATGTGAAGATCGTATGGAATATCGGCAAAAAAGACCCGCAAGGTATCAAAAAACGCATCAAAATCATGCTCTCTTAACGCATCAATCAGTTTCCATGCGTAACCATGAACCATCTCGCTTTCCACATAGGAATATGCCTCTGCAAGGCATTTGATCATGGAATTTTTTATCTCGAAATTTGGATATGCCAGGGTATATTCCATTCTTTCCTTATCATAGTCTGTAATAGTCAGATATCCGGTCTGAAAGAGTATAGGCACAACTTTCAGATTCTCTATTTCGTATGAGCTGAATGCGGATTCATCCACCTTGACTCTGTCTAATCTATTTAAATCAAATCCTTTTTCCTTTATAAATTTTATTAAAAAACTTGGTGTTGCGCTCTCAAACCAGTAATTGCTGAATCGAGCATTGTCGAACAGAAGAAGCATTGAAAATGGATTAAAGACCTTTTCGCAATTTCCGCTGAAACAAAAACCATCGTACCAGTATGTTATTTTTTTAATCAGCTCGGATTTGTTTACCCCTTCTGATCCCGCGAACTGATCTATATATTTTTTGAAACTGTTCTCCATTTCCTGCCTGGTTATCCCGAGAAGTGATGAATATCCGGCATTCATAGAAATATCTTTCAGATTGTTCAACCCGCTGAAAACCCCTGCCTTGGAAAATTTGCTCACACCCGTAAGAAGAACAAACCTGATATGTTCATCGCATGCCTTGATAATAGTATAAAACCCCTTTAATATCTCCCGAAGATCAACTGCCGATTTCTTATTCTCTATATTGTCAATTATCGGTTTGTCATATTCGTCAATAAGGACAACAACTTTATTGATTCCGCTCAGTTTAGTCAAAAGCTCATCAAATGCTTCATCGTATTGATCATGCTTTAATGAAATCCCGTAATTACCGGCTATGTTCATTAATTGATGCAGGATAAAGCCCTTTAGATCCTCCCTGTTTTCCGCCTTTTTCCTGCTGAAATCAATCCTTACAACAGGGTACTTTTCCCACGCGTAATCAGCCTTGTATATCCACAGATCCTTAAACAGCTCCTTCTCACCTTCAAATATTTCATTCAACGTGGAGATCAAAAGACTCTTTCCGAACCTTCTCGGCCTGGAGAGAAAATATACGCCTTTTGGATTATTCACTAAATCGAATATCTTCTCTGTCTTATCCACATACAGATAATCGTTTTGAACAATATCACGAAATGTTTGTATCCCTACAGGAAGTCTTTTCATAAGTTCATTTTCCTATTTTTTTTGTCATCTATATAATTTTTTATCATTCCCATGCGGAAGCGTGGAAACGGGTAAAACCAGGAACCCAATCACTTCCCGCATCCCATTATTTCCTGTTTTAAAAGACAACACGAAATTCGGTGAACCGGTCTGCCTGTCTCGTCGTAGCTCAGGTTTCCCGGTTGAAGCAGTTTGTTCATGACGCATCCTTCAGGGATTTTTAAAGAGAAGAATTTGTTCTCCACAAGACCGGTGTTCCTGACAAGTCGGCTGTTTTCAATTCTGAATGTGTTTATTGGAAAATCCTCGCACAATGGGCAGAGATATACCCGGCCGTTTGGGAATATGAAATAATTTTCCGCTACATTGCCCGCGCACTCAAAGACCTCGTCCTTATCAAGAAAGACCTTGGGAAAGATGACATGTATCCCGAGATCAGCCGCTTTTCGGGTGGTTTCAGGTATAACGCCCAGCCATTCCTCCGGAGTAAGCTGAAGTTTCGACTCATGCGTTGCAGCAGATTTACCCCTTAATCCGATCACCTGAATAAAAAACCGGAACACTCCCATTTGTTGAAGAAGCGCGGGCATCAGGTGGAGATGATCGATATTTTGCCGGCTCACCGTATAAATAAGGCTTACTTTAAAGCCCATGTCCACAGACCGGCGCAGGTTGGTTGTGCATGTGGAAAAAACGCCTGACCCCCTTATGGGATCATTTATTTCAGCGGACGGGCCGTCCAGGCTGAAACTCAAAACAGCATCGGAAGGCGCAATATTGTCAAGCAGGTCGTAGAACAGAAATCCGTTGGTGTCCACGGTGATTGAATGGTAGCCGATTTTTTTTGCTGTTCTGATACCGTGCGCCAGATCTGGATGCATGGTAGGTTCGCCGCCCAGGAAGATAAGATTGGTCTCTTTTTCAGGGTCATGGAACAGGGCGAGCCATTCTTCCATCGTATCCTTGGGAACCGGTTCTTTTCCGTGCTGATCAGGGTTGATGTAGCAATGAGTGCACGAAAGATTGCAGGCTGTGAGGAGATGAAAGAAGACGTTTCGCTCATTTTTTTTGAAAGATATGGTTTTTATTGCCTGGGGATTCATTTTTTAAAGTTATGGCTGGGCCAGAGTGTATTTGGCAAGCAGACTTCCTTTTTGGTATTTATTTTCAGGATTTGAAAAAAATTTTTTAAACAACTCAAGGCTTTTGTTCCTTAAAATATGGGGAATCAGTAAAACTTTCATCTGTTTATATAAAGGATTCAGTAAATTAAGCGGAAGCGATGTTCCTCCGCCCATTGCATCTTCATAACCGTAAACAATAGTTCGGATGCCGTTTAGCAGCAGGGCGCCGTAACACATGAGGCATGGTTCCATTGTGGTGTAGGCAATGATTTCGGATCGATCCGTATCAGCGTGATTTTCGCCAAGATTTCGAAGCGCGGTAATCTCAGCATGGTCAAGTTCGTTTACTGTTTTGACGAGGCTGTTTGTCCGGCGTCCTTTGGCAATGACTTTATCTCTTAAAACAAGTACGCATCCAACCGGGAATTCATTCGCATCAAGGGCGATCCCGGCCTCATCAAGGGCTATTTGCATGAAGTGTTCGTGATGTTTCATTCTTGTTTTTTTGCGTGAACCCTGGTTGATTATACGTTTACCGGTACTGAAGATATACGTGATGATCAGGGTTGCCGACACTAAAATAAAGAAATTTTGTATTAGAGTCAAGACCGATATAATCAGGAAAAAGGAGAAGCATGAAACAAATTACATGGTTTTGTGCTTTTTTGCAGCAGTATTAGCCCGATGATGTTGCAAAGGAGG
>JAYEJK010000197.1:0-13146 GCA_034660535.1 Thermodesulfobacteriota bacterium
GGCAGCCTCGGATCTGCCTCTTGCCGGGATTCTCCCTGCAAGCGATGAACTGGTCACCCGGGAATTGAGTGGAGAGTCGTACCTCGAATTCGCGGATGATGTCCCGTTTATCCGGAAGGCGTTTAAAGTTTTTGATAAGGTTTTTGGGTTCAGCCGGGGACAGAATGATTTTCGCAAAAGACGCGAAAAAAATTCAGTCCCCTCAGTCCCCCTGTAATTCGGATCGGGGGCAGTGCGAAAACAGTGAAGAAGAAAGCGGCGCCTGAGAAGTCAAAGGCCGCTCCTTCGGATCTGCCGAGTTCCGTTACATCGCGGTTGAAGAAAATAGACACATCCTTGAGCGCGGCAGAAGCAGCCCTTAAGAAGAATCAGCTGCAGTCCGCGACCAGGAAGGTGGGCGAAGCTAAGAAGCTCATGAATGAGATCCAAACACGGTACAGCGCAAAAATTCCGGATGGCAACGAGCAGATGAAGGCGGCCACCGAGCGCTTGAAAAGCGTTGAAGCCAAAGTGTCCGACGCTGATGCTTCTGCCGCAAAAGCCGCTGCTGCCAAAGCCAGGGTGAAGGAGTTGATGGAATCGCAATCAATGGAATGGGTTGAGAAATTTTCACAGTTTTTTGATTATAAAAGCGATCTGTACCTGCGCATGGGGGCTGAATTCAATAGAGCATCGGAATCCGAGAAACAGAAGTGTAAGGAGGCTTATGCCGAAGCCGACGATTTGATGCCGACCTACAAGAAGACCGAGTTTCCCCACGGCAAGACGCAGGAGTTGACGAACCTGGAGCAGAGGTTGTTCGATTATCTGACCCGTTACAACGAGCAGGAAGCCAGAGCCCGGCAGGAGCAGTCCTGCCGCAAGTGGGTGGAAACCTTTCGGTCGTATGTGGATGTGGGGGCAGGCAGCAGGAAATACCTTGTCGTGGGTGCTACGGCTTGCGAGGACGAGATAAACAAGCGCTCAGCCCTTCTGAAAGAAGCCAGGGCGCTATGGCCTGATTACCGGAAAGCGGAGTTTCCGCTCATGACCACCCAGGCGGCCGCAAAGGAAGAAGATGGCAAGGTATATCTTCACTCCGTGCATCTGGCCAGTGACCGAAAGGCGGATGGAACCTGGGGAGGCCTTTATGGACATGTCATGTGGTCAGACTGGATTGCTGAGAAGAACGTCCATAAATAGACGATCAATCCATAGAGCCTGTTGCCATAAGAGCCTCGTTTTCAATCTTTTTCCAGTATTTGATATCTTTTCCATCTCTGATCGCATCTATCAGCATCCAGGTCTCGCCCGTTTCTTTATTGATCTTAAAGAGACGTTTTTCAATAAACGTGGTTGTCTGGCTTCTTTGAATAATTGCGGAATTGTATACTGCATTATACAACTGAAACTTCCCCTTTTCTCCATTTTCATCGGAAACAGCGGCGCTTTCCGCAGCACACAGTGGACCGGTCGCTGCCAGGAATACAAAAACCGTTGATACAACAATGTTTAATATATTTTTTTTCATACCTAATGCTCCAATATTGTTGATGATCTCGTAAAAAAGTCTGATATTTTGTTGCTAAAAAAATTCGGGGTTGGTTTTAATTTCGGCCACAAGTCTTTCATTGGGCAAAGGTGGGCACAGCCCACCCTACAAAAAATACATATTTCCACCATGTTATTCTTAGTTCTCTTGTAGGGTGGGCTATGCCCACCGTTATAATGGCCGAAGTTAAAACCAACCCCAAAAATTCATCATTCATCATTTCTCAGGCTTGGGTATCGGGCTCCGGACCGGATTGCTCTCCACAGGATCACTTTTAAGGCCATCTACGTCTTCTGCAATTATGCGATATCGGTAGGTCTCTTCCGGTCTCAGATCATTGTCCGCGAATCGGATCTCGTTGGTTGTTAATGTCTTGATTTTTGACCAATTTTTTTGATTCCTGCTTCGATAAAGAAGATTGACCTTAATGTCCGGCTCAGGATTTTTATCCCATTTAATGAGGATATGGTCTGAACCCGCACTTACCGCAAAACCTTTGATGTTGACAGGTCTGGGCTTGGTTTTTGCCTTGACTGCCGGAGAAAGCGGCCCTTCGGCGTCATGCAGATTATAGCTCTCAACAGCATAAAAACAGGTCTGCCCATCTTCCAGACGTGTAAAGCCTGTGCCTTTATCCATATAGGCGCCGGATTTATATCCCCTCACCTCGGCAATCCGCTTCAGGCGCCCGATATCCGTGCCCCGGTAAATTCTATATCCACCTACATCGGGATCATTGAGCGGGGTCCATGAAATTCTGACGGATTTGACAAGCCCTCCCTGGGCTTCCAACCCCTCTGGAAAGGCATGCAGGTCTTTAGTCCCGGCACTTATCTCATTTGATGGGCCGGTTTCGCTCTTGCTGTCATAGGCCGTGAGGTGGTACAGATAATCAAGTCCGTCTGAAAGGCCTTTCTTATCCTTATGTCCGGGCTTTTGGTAGCTGCTTATCTTAGCGACCTTTTCCCAGTCGGATCCTTTGGTTTTCCTGTACAGCCTGTAACCATCCACACCCTTAAGAGGCTGCCAGGACAAATTAATCTTACGGAGCATATTATCTTTTTCAAGGGTTAACACGGGGCAGGGAAGAGTAGTCACGGAAATTGTATCCGACAATTCGCTCTTGTTCTTTTTTTTGTCCAGGCTCGACAGGGCATACATATAAGTCTGCCCGTCTTCAAGACCTTTTATATCTTCCACCTTGAAAAAAAGATCATAAGACGACTTCTGTTCCGGTCCTACGGATGCAATGTATTCCCATTTTTCGTCCGCGCTTTTCCTGCGGTAAATCTTGTATTGTTTGATCGTGATCTTTTCCTGTTGGTTCAGAAGGGATGGGATGAACTTGATGGCCGTTCGGCGCACAAACCCTTTTCCTTCCATTGCCAGTGGCGGATGAGGCATTTTCTCCCCGGTATGTTCAACGCTCGCGGTTTCACCGTTTTTTACTTCCTGGCCGGTTACAGTGAGAATGCCGACCTGATAATGATAAGCTCGACCTGTAGTGACTTTAGAATCCAGGTATTCGTTCTTGTTCGTCCTGCCGACAAACTGGTAAGGACCCCGGCACCTGTCGGAACGGTATACCTGAAATCCTGTAATCGGTTGGGCAGGATCGAATTTCCATGTCAAAACAACCTGTTTGCCGTTGCTCCTGGCCCTTAAGGTTTCAATATCGACCCGGGGCCTCTCTTGCCGTGATTCAGAAACAGCGGCAGCGGCAGAGTTCCCGCCTCCCACGGTCACGGCGGCAGCCAATTCGTCGGCAATTTGCGGCGCCTTGGCCAGGATATTGTCCCTTCCTGAAAATGAGTATGACCACTCCTTCACCACCCGCTTTTTCTGAATATCCATGAGGCTGAGTCGAGAATGGATTGCACTGCCCTGTTTGGAGACATTGCCGAACAGGATGAACCGTATACCCAGGAATTTGCCGGCATTGAGCACAATCTCGGGATTGTCCCCCTGGATCAGTCCCTCCTGGAACAGAATTTCTTCCATTTCCCTCCGCGGCATGACTTCAATGGTTTTTTTCTGCTCCAGTGCGGAAAGCAGGGCAAACAGAATTTCGCTGTTATACCCCATGGCTTCCATGTTTGTCGGCCGGAAATTGAAGATTGCCAGTGCATCTCTATGCGCCTTGGACAGAGTTGCGGTCCCGAACATTGAAAAAAATGCAACGGCGAGCAGAATAACACGGCTTGTGCGCGTCATAAATCACCCCTTTGAATAGTGGCCGTCCGGAAATGGATGGGCACTAGTCAACCCGATAATCGCGGAAAATATTATTCAGGTTCTCTATTGTTTTCAGTGTAATGGGCGAACTCTGAATTCTCTTCAGCTTTTCATCAAACAACGCCTCAACAAAATTTTCTGCTGCAGGAAAAACATCACGCCGCCGCATATAATTTTCACCGCTTTGAAAATATATCTGCTCAAGATTTTGGAGCGGCCTTAAGGCTTCGCGCCCCAGCTCTGCAACCACATCGTTAGTCATCTGTTGCAAAATCTCGGTATCAGTCGCGATCTCCAGTGGATCATATTCTATTTTTGCCTCCGTAAGTCCGGCGCTGGTCTCATCCTCAACCTCAATTTTTCTTTCAATGGTCTTGACCTGGATGTTCTCACCCGTGGATACTTCCACGATCCGGAAAGAGATCTGCATAAAACCGATTTTTTTGTGCCTTGAAACAACATACTCTTTTTCCGCATATTCAGGCACCCGGACTTTAGCGGGCGGGGCCTTGGCAAGCAATTCCGAAGAAGCCTTCGGATGTCTGGCTATCCAGTTAAGATATTCAAGATTGTCTTCAATCTTTGTGCCGATCTCATAGCGCACGGTTTTTGTGCCCCGGGATGATGTTGAATCCACCTTGAACAGAAGAACACTGCCCATGATTGCCACGTCAATGCCGTAAACACGTCCCATTTCTTTGGCTGAATTTGCCGACACAACGCCTATCTGCCCCAATTTCATCTCTTCCAGGATCGATTTTAAATTTTCCCGTTCAAGAATCTTGATATCCCCACTGGCTGTTTTGAACAGATAGGTGATCAGGTTGTTGGCAACGATTATGCCGGCATCGGCATTATCTGAAGGGCTGCTGAAGTCAAATACTGCAATGGATTTTTTAACCTTTTGCCGGATCCGGTCCTCCATGGCTTGTGTCAGGTGAAAGATGCCCGGGAACTGGGAATTGATCCCTTTTATCTTCATATACCAGAACCATGCGCTACCGATATTTCCCTGGTCTTTGAATCCGGAGGCCAGAGAGGATGCGCGGGAACAGAGATCCCGGCGCAGGCGCCCCAATTGAGAAGGTTCCGGTTTCCCGGCATATTTCCCAGCAAGATCGAAATGTTCAAATGCCTTGAGCAGCCACCCCTCATTCATCAGATCATTGGCCGTCCGGATGTAATAATCAACCGCCTTTGCGCGAACCAGATCTATAAGAGACGGAAGATTCCGGTCCTGTGGGTCGTATTCAAGGGCGCGTTCATATGCTGTTACAGCGTCGTCCCACTTTCGGGACTGGGCGGCCTTACGCGCCTTTTTAACAAAATAGCCTTTGTTGTCGCGTTCTCTTACAATGGCCAAATGCTCCTGTGAGGGCTTGTGATCGGCTTTAAGAGAAAGGGCCTTTGTAAAGGACTCTGTGGCGCCTTTAAAATTATGGTTATCAAACAAGGCTTTGCCCTTTTCGTACAAGGCATGAGATCCCTGGTCAGCAGTCCGGATGAGCAACTGGAATGAATTTTCGTAATTTGGGAAAGAGGTTTGAATCTGTTGCAGGACAAAATATGCCTTGAGCCACTCCTCTGATTCAATATACTGTTTTGCCTGGTCATACAGAGAGTTAACCCGTGTAAGCAGATCTGTTTCCTTTGACTCAAGTTCGCGGGCAAACTCTGTTACGGCCGCGTTTTCGGCATCTATCTCCCGGGCCTGGATCAGTTTGGCCCTGGCACGGCCGATGGCTGCCATTGTAAGGGTGTCCGCGGGACCAAGCTCATTTTTGCCTTGCGCCACAAACTTGTCGACCCAGCTCTCCTTTAATTCCGCAAGGGTCTTTTGGTACTCTTTGTTATGTGGTTCATTTGCAATAGCCTGCTCCATGTAGGCTATTGCCTCCTTATATTTACCGGCCTGACTCAGTTGCATACCGACATCAAACTGCTTCTGACCCGTCCCGCAGGCAGAGAGAAAAAATACCAGCAGTGCATAAAGCCCGGTGTAATAAAATGTCCTGTTTCTCATAACATCCTCCAAGCAATGGTTACCTGTTTTTTATCCTGATTGTAATTCTGTTTCCCGAGATTTCTTCCAGAACCGCCTCGAAATAATGGTTTTTAAAGTATGACATCTGAAGTTCGTTGACCAGGTGCTCGGGCCAACCTTCGTAACTCAGACCGTATTCAGCGCCTTTCTTGCTGAAGTTAATCAATTCCGCGCCGACCACATAGTTCACATCAGATTTAAAGGTATCCGCAATTTCTAGGGCTCTGGCATGGGAAGGGACGTTTTTTATAATAAGGTCAATTTCCCTCTGACTATAGAATTCCTCTTCCCATATCCTGGTAAGCTGACTGCGCAGATCGGTCCATACAGCATCTACGCATTTGGCCCCGCCCTTGTCCAGTGCCTTCAACCTATTTGTGCCGGGCACTGATTGGACAGCAGACGCCGTGGCCAGGATCTCCTTGTCTCCGGCCCTGTAAATATTGGTGGTCAGGCTGATTTCATTAAGGCTTAATGTCAGCCCCTGGTAATCTGATTCGCTTGCTGAGAGTTCAAGTCCAAGTCCTACCAGAAGTCCCATCCTGGAATCGTTTTTTTCCTCTCCCATAAACACCCTGAACCCGTCGTGTTTGAGTTTCCCAGCAAGACGATTTACTGATTTCACAGCCGCGGATCTCTGCTTATAATCAATTCCGGGTTCAACAATGACCCGAACCCGAGGGTTCTTCTGCCACCCGAGAATTTTCTTGAAACGGTCAAGGTCTTCGACCAGTGCGGATATTTCGACCTCTGCCTGAATTTTTACCGTGTAGACGCCGAGATCCGTCTTGTTTTCGTTAAGGATCTTCAATCGCTTCAGGTAACCCGAGGAATGAGTAAGCACCTCATCCCGGCTCAACCGAAAATTCTCAACCACGGTTCTGGACACAACAGCAGTGCCGACAACCTTTTCGATGGCTTCACGTTTTGCCTCATCAAGAGCCTTTTCTCTGGCAATGGCCTCCCTGCCGGGTTCAAAAAAACTCATCCCCTGGGCGGTGACCGTTTCACCGGCCTGCAATTGGTGTGTTGATAAACATAGAAACAGTATAAGCAGAAATTTTTTCATTTCAAAAGATACTCCATAATTTTTATTTATTAGAAACCGTGATCACCTCAGCCTTTCGCAGCACAACATTCTGCTGCGTGTCCATATAGCCGGCCTTTTCGATCTGGAGAATATGCTCGTTTTCCAATTCATGGTTGACTTCCGTGCCGATGATTTTGCAAAGGTCTATCCGGGCCGTATTGTCTGAAAGATCGATCGGCGCTATATGATCGGCCTTTAGAAGCCGAAGTAACTTTTGGTTGATTGTGCGAACAGACTTGACCAGCCGCATGGCTGTCTTGTCCAGGGTTTCTTCCTTGGCACGGATCGTTTTTTCCAGATTGTCAAAGGCGTCCAGGATTTCAAAGAGTTCAATGTATAATTTTTTTTCTTTGGCTTCAAAGTCATATTTCTGTTCATGAAGGGATCTGTTCAACTCGGCGATATTGAGCTGAAAATCGATCATTTTTTTCTTCAGGAACTCTTTTTCTTCTCTCATGGATTTGTGTCGAACAAAGTCAACCGCCTCAAATCGGCTATATCAGGCCGTTCTCCGGGTTGAGGCAGCTCGGTTTCCGGTCCGGGCTGGTTATTTCCGATAAAATACAAAAAATCAAAAACAGCCTTGGATGCCGGGTTCAGGAGTTGTTTCTGCGCTAGAGCCACTTCATGGCCTGAAAATTTTCTTTCCCGCAGAGCTATTGCCGCGGCCTGAATAATCTCACGCTTGCCGGCGCTCCTATCAATTCCCAATATCGTATACGGATTCATTTCATTTTACCTCTGGTCTAACCTATCCAGCTCTTCCGAGAGATCATCGAGAATCACGTGGTCGCTATCCACTGTGAAACACCAATTATACATATCATTGAGGATACTGATCTTCTCCAATTTTTCCATTCCGGAGTCGTCACTCAATGCCTCGATGTTGTACTTCATAAAATTAAAAAATTCATTATATGGTTCCTCATATTCGGAGTCTAATACTATCCGGCAAGCCTTGTTCATCTTACGCCTGCTGATCGCCTGACGGAGTTTGATAATCTCCAGATCGCAGTCCACATCACGCATAGCAATTCGGGCCATCTCATTTTCCGGATACAGCGTCAGAGCCTTTCTTAATGAAACACTGAGGGCCTTGATATTTATACTATTATTGTTATGCAAATCAATAGCTCTACCTGTCATGATCGTGGACAGGGCCTTGTTTATTTCGGTTGATTGCCGTTTTTTACGTACAGCCTTTAGAACTTCTTCATAATGTTGCAGCGAGGACGCTTCATAGATATCAAACGCATTCCCGGTAAGTTCCTTTTCCGGACCGGACGCCTTGTCAAAAAGCGGAGTCGCCAGAGTTAGGTATTTTACAGCATCTTTCACATTGCCTGAATGCAGACAATGGAGTCCATATTCAAATTGGATTCGGAGTACGGCAAACTCCGTGAATTCATCCCGGCCCGTAATTCCATTAAGTCCTTTAAGGGCCTGCTCGTATTTTTTATTTTCAACGTTTAAAAGACCCTTTGCGGCAGAGGAAAAATAGGAGCCGGTTGTAAGGTAATGTTCCGTATCACGGAAAAAGTCCCGGTTCGCCCGAATCAATTCCGCCATCCGGGCGGACTGGTCGAAATAGACGGCAAACCGCGCTGTGCACACCGGAGGCCCCTGTTGTTGATCTGCTGATAATTCATAAAGGTCTTCTATCACTCTCCTCTCGGTCCGCCACTGTTTCAGAGCGTTTTCAGCTTCAGGCCCGCCGGATCCGGCATATTTTTTTACCAGCTTTTCAGCACGTTCGATTAATTTTTGCCGCAGGATATCCCTCTCTTCCCGGACTACCGGAAACCTTTCCAGAATCCCGGGATGGTACAAGGCTGTCAGCCAGTACATTATAAAATCGTCAACCATGCGCCGCGATGGATGATTTTCCGATTCCTCCATAAGCCGGAAGCCGGCCTTGGCGCGGAGTTCAAGCAGGTCAACATCTGTTTCCGTGACATTGTGGAATAATTTAATAATAGTTTCATAACGTTCTTCCCGCCAAAGACGCTTGATAAATCCAGCCCTGCAATATTCCATCAATCTCTTAAGATCCGGGTGATCCGTGAAATGTAAAAGCAGCCTTGCCTCTTCATATAATCCGGCGGAATCGTAATCATTCCGCAACCGGTTATATAGATCGCTGATCCATAAAGATATGACAATTTCTTTTTGTGCGGCAAAATCGGGATGTTCGGAGTCAAGGCCCTCCCATGTCTGCAAACAATCATGATAGCGGCTCTGCATGGCTAGAGCCAATCCAAAATTATAAATATCCCGTGGGGCGGAGAGCGGAAAGCCCTCATAGGAAGGGACCGCCTCTTCCCATTTTTCAGCCATAACCAGGCAATGGGCCTTTTTGCACCGCATTTCCCGACCTTTCTCAGAAGCCTCGATCCGCCCGTAGAGTTCGGCCGCAGTCAGATAATCACCTTTGGTTTCCGCCGTTATTGCGTCCTTGACGGAATCCCGGCACTGTAACTCTTCCTGCAGTTGCCCTATTTTTTCCTGGAGCCACATTTCGCCGGTAATTTGATAGGCTTTTTCAAAACACCTTATGGCCTCTGCCTGGTTGTTCTTTTTAAGGTGTCTTCTCGCCTTTTTGATCAGTTCCTTTGCATTGAGTCCGGCGATTTCCTTTTTACAGATCTGAATTTTTGCAATGATTCCATCCTGCTGAAGACTCCGATTCGCCCTCTCATATTCCTTTATGGCCGCCTGAAAATTTCTCTTTGCAAACATTTTTTCAGCCCGGGCCAGAATAGCTTCCGGGGATTGCGCCTTTTTTTTCATGATCTTTAATTCACTCCAGTACAATCGTAATTTTGTTGCCGGGCTGCAACTTTATGTCAGGATTAAGGTCAATGATCCGGTTTATAAATGATTCGGACCTGGAAAATTTTCCAGCTACTGACTTTAAGGTGTCGCCATCGCGAGTCATGTAATCCCAATAGACTTTATTGCCTTTTTTTTGAATGATCCGGGTAAAGGTCTTTCCGGCGATTTCCGCATCCTTCAGTACCTTGATCCTGACTCCGTCACCAACACCGTAAATGGAGATATGTGGATTATGTTCCAGCAGAACCGGATAATATTCCCCTGAACCATACTGTTTTTCAGCAATATTCCACAAAGTGTCCTTTGCATGGGCATGATAAATAAAAAATTCAGCAATGTCGGCGTTTTTTTCATTGTGCGCCTTTTCCTCTGACCCCGCAGGCTCGATGTTCTTCAGCTCGACTGAGGCAGGGTATTCAGCAGGGATTTTTAAAAGTTGAAGGGGCGGCTTTGATGCAGCCGCGGTTTCAGCGTGACCTGAAACGACAGCAAACTCATTCCGCCGGGTTGGGAGTTGATCGAGAAGCCGCTCGTGCAGGCCCAACAATCGTTCATGAAGTTTTATGGCCGGATCCGGAGCATGATTCCCTTGTTTCTCAAACCATGTCTCCACCTGACTCAGATCCGATACGACATGCCGCAGATCGAACAAATGCAGAACAGAGAGGACACCTACCAGACCAACCAGTATCCAGGTAATGATAAATAAAATCTTACGTGATTCCGGAGCGTTGACGGCAGCAACCGGATATGAATCCGGAAGAGAATCCAGAACCTTAAAACAGGTCAGGTCCGCGTCACACTGCGGGCATTGCTCCTTGTCCCGCTGTATATGATCAAACCCGCAGACCGGGCATGAGATTTCCTGTGCCATTGTAACCGTTAAGAGAGGTTCCCTGCTCAGCAGACTCCTCCGTATGTAATCGTTTATTTCCGGATGTCCTTGTATATCGCGCCGGTTTTATTGAAATTTTCTTTGCAGATTGCGCTTGCCTCGGGCATGATTTCATTAAACAGGGAAATGGTCTTGTCGTGATCGTTATCAGTAACGGCCTTTAAAATATCCCGAATATACTTGAAAAATTTGGGGGCCTTGTCCGGGTGCGTATCCAAACAAATTTCACCGGCATTCTGGATATCCATCAAAAGGTTCACAGGCCCCAATTCCTCGGCGCGCAGGGTTTCTTGAAGTTCTTTCTCAGCCTTGACATTCTCTTCATAGGTTCCTTTTTCATCCATCTCTTCCAGGCGCTTTATGTTTTTTCTAATAAGATTTTGATGTTGAGATGAAATAGCAGGGCTGAAATCTTCCAGCATAGCCTCGGCGTAATAGATGGCCGTCTTGCTGCTCATGTCATTAGCCGCCATTTTCGCGGCCTTGTCTATCTTCATGTCCGTTTGGTTATAAAGAGCTTCATTTACCTGATTCGTTTCCGGGTCCACTACTTTGTTGATATCCCGTATTACGGATAAGGCACGATGAAGCAGGTCAATCATCGTCATATTCTTATACTTTTTATCGTTAGCCTCAGTGATGGTTTTTTCCAGGGAGAGAAACAATTTTTCATCCGCCTTGCCCCTGGACAGGGTCTTTGACAACTGAACCTCAGCATTTTCCTTTATGGCAGCGCTAACCTCGACCAGATTATTTTCATCAATATTCAGGGTAAGTTCCACTTGGAGCACATCATCACCTTCCTTTTCCTCCAAGTCGTACTTAGAATCGATCCCCAGCCACAAATCGCCGATGGATTCATCTTCATCGTTTACTACGTTATAAAACTTCATATGGACCAGCTTCTGCTCCGGGTGCACCAGCTTAAAGACCTCGGTTTTTGTGCAGGGCAGCGGAGTATTCTGTTCCACGAGGAGATGACGTTCGTTGTTTTCCAACTGAATATAATAATCATGAGCCGCGGAATGAACTATATCGAGAACACCACTGGAAATGGTATATTTTTCAAGATCAAATCCACATTGCGCGCAGGAAATGTCTGATTGGGAAACATCGACCCCGCATTCCGGACATTCAAAGGTGTCGGCCAACCGATGGCTGAGGATTGCCGCTCCCTCGGCAATAGCCAGCATGGGACGTTCGTGGACCATGACCTTGTCTTTACCGAATTCCTGCTCCATCGCCTCTATTACGCGCGGAATCCGCGAACTTCCTCCCACCAGTAAAACATTATCAATAAGATCCGGGGTAAAGTGGATATCATTGATTATTTTCCTGGTAAGTTTGATAATAGAGTCGATCATGGGCTCAATGATTGTATTGAATTGATCCCTGGTCAGTTTAACATCAACATCCACGGCATCCCCATCCTCATCACGGAGTATGCCCAATATCTCGATATATGCCTCTTCGCTCTCGCTCAGTCTGATCTTCGCCTTTTCCACTCCAGCCTTTAATTCCCCGAGAAAACGGTTCTTCAGTTTCCGAGGCTGATCTTCCAGAAATGCCTTTATGTCTTCGATCCCGTTTTCCAGGCCGGTTTCGGTAAGTACATAATCAGTGATGAGACGGTCAACATCCTCACCGCCGAGCCACATGTCTCCTCCTTTGCCCTGTTCGATAAACTGGCCGCCGCTTATGGTCAGTACCGAAAGATCAAAAGTGCCGCCGCCAAAATCAAAAACAAGGACGGTCCTGGCCTCATCATCCTGTACATTGTCAACGCCAAAGGAGATGGCCGCGGCAGTGGGTTCGGGCAGCAGCCTGCGCACCTTCAGACCGGTCAGAGCGGCTGCGGTCCTGGTCCCGTGTTTCTGTTTATCATTAAAATAGGAGGGTACGGTGATGACGGCGTATCTCACCTCGCTGTTCAGAGATTCCCGGGCATCATTTTTGATCTTTTCCAATATTTTTGCTGAAATCTCCTCCGGGGTAAACTCCTGACCGTCAAGTATAACCGCCAGGCTGTTTTCCGAACCTCTGGAATGACGCCTCAGTTGATAGTGTATCCGGTGGTCATGGATAACCTGCTGTACCTCTTTGTCATTATAGTTTCTCCCCATGAGCCTTTTAACGGCCGTAATGGTGTTTTCCGGATCTTGCTTCATCCACTCCAGAGCATGTTTGCCTACAACAAAATCAGGTTTGCGAAACATTTTTTTTATTATGGTCACACAGGAGGGGGTGATGAAATCCCCTTCTTTGTTTTTGAGCACCTCGGTATGCACTTTTTTGATTGCCGCCACAGAATTCGTTGTTCCCAGATCAATTCCTATTGACTTAGACATTATTCGCTACCTCTTGAAAATTATTACCAGCTAATCTGTCTTTAGGGCTCAAGTAAAAATAAGTTGGACAATATTGCGCTCAGATTTAGGTCGGATTGGGCCGATTGTGAGGTTACAAAACCGCAGGACCAGCAGCGCTAATTTGAGGATTTTGTAACCTCACAATCG
>JAYEJK010000198.1:0-3416 GCA_034660535.1 Thermodesulfobacteriota bacterium
CCTGGACTCTGTTCAGTACCCCCCTGAGGGGTATAAGTGCCTTAAAACATGTGGCACCACAGGCGTCACATATAACTTCGGAGTTTTTCTGCCACAAAAAACAAGAAAATTACCACTAAGGCACTAAAAGCGGGTTGAAGATAAAAGTAAATCTTGATGAGAATATTTATAAAACAGGCAGAAAGATAACCGACAAAGAATTGCAGAATATCAGTATAGAGCGATCAGATTTTCACGGTGAATGGAACTATAAAATCAAACCGAGAGTTGATGCAGTGTAAAGGTTATTAATTTTTGGTTCCTAAGTTGTCTCTCCAATAGCAATTAACAGTTAATAATATCACTTTAGGGTCTGGAAAGAAATAACTTGGGTAATTCCGATCCGAAATGTGTTGCAGATTTAGTCGGTTTGATATTCACGAAACCGCAAGCGTAGCAGGGCTACGGTGAGGATTTCGGGGATGTCAAACCGGCTAAAAGTGTGATACAGTTCGGAAACGGAAAATCCAAGTTATTTCTTTCCAGACCCTTACCTCACGGATGAGACACTTGATGGTTTGAAGGATTACGAGTTTTCGATATGGATGACATTGTAATCGTTGACATGGCTGCCTTGACCGCTTTGGGGGATTTGAATGAAACATGGCAGGGCCTGCTGGCCGGCCGATCCGGTCTTGTGGACTCGCCGTTTCCAAGTTCGCTTGGCAAGTGCAGGGTGGGATCGGTCCCCGGACTTGCGGAGGAAAAGGGGATGCTGCCGTCTCTTGTTGCCTTGTTGGAACGGCTGGCTGCAATGCTTCCGGATATGGGAAAAGATTGTTCTGTTGTTGTCGGTTCCACCAAAGGCGCTGTGGATGAATTGCTTGTCCACGGTGCGCCCTGGCAGGGTCAGCCTTGGGACCTGGGACGCCTGGTGGCGGACTCTTTTGGTATTCGCAGGCAGGGAGAGGTGGTGAGCGCGGCCTGTGCGTCCGGTACAATAGCGATTATCAATGGTATCCAACAACTTTTGACCCGCGAGGCAGACGTTGTCACAGCAGTTGGTATTGATTTGGTGAGCCGTTTTGTGGTTAACGGCTTTTTAAGGCTCCAGGCCCTTGCTTCCGGGCCATGTCGGCCATTTGACAGGGAACGGGATGGTTTGTGTCTGGGCGAGGGAGCAGCTGCTCTTGTGCTGATGCGGTTTGAGGATGCAAAGCAGCATGATCGACGGATTCTGGCCCGGATCAAAGGCTGGGGCGCAGCCTGTGATGCTGTCCATATCACGGCTCCGTGCCGTCAGGCCGGCGGTCTGTTGGCGGCGATTCGTCAGGCAATCGGTGAAGATTCCGATCAGGTAGGCGCGATTAATGGGCACGGGACCGGTACCATTTATAATGATGCCATGGAAATGCATGCCTTTTCCACTTTATGGCCTGGTGGAATCCCGTTTCATTCCGTTAAGGGAGGAATCGGTCACTGTCTGGGCGCGGCCGGAGTGATCGAAACAGCGCTGGCAGTTAAAACGCTTGAGGCCGAATGTATCCCGCCTACAGTCGGACTGCGGGCGCCGGAACAGGGAATGGCCATGCTGGATGGTCAACAGGCCCAGCCCCTGCTAAAGCCCTCTATCCTGACCTGTAACTCCGGATTCGGAGGCATCAATGCGGCACTGCTTCTGGGTCGGCCGAAGATGGCCTGAAGATAAACTGGAATTTTTAAAGGTCCTGGACTATTTTCAGTACCCCCCTGAGTTATAAGTGCCTTAAAACATGTGGCACCGCAGGCGTCACATATAACTTTGGAGTTTTTCTGCTATAAAAAACAAGAAAATTACTACTAAGGCACTAAACAGTAAAAGCATTCTTTTTATTCATCCGCTGGGGTACAGGCTTGACTTGGCCGGAAGGGATATTTCCCGGATGACCAACATTATGCCGCCGCTGGGGCTGGCTTCCATTGCCGCTTATCTTGATCAGCAAGGGTTTTGTACCGGGATTATTGACTGCTATGCCCGGCCTGCGGAATCTGATCGATTGATCAGCGAATATTTGCGTTGTTATCTCCCTGAAACCGTGGCTTTCAGCTGTACCACATCCAGTTTTTTGGATAGTGTCCGGCTGGCCCGGCTGGCCAAAGATCTCTTGCCCGGCATACAGACCGTGTTCGGCGGCGTGCATGTCTCTGCCTTAAAGGAGAGGGCTTTGGCGGAATTTCAGGAGGTCGATTTTGTCGTGGTAGGCGAGGGGGAGCAGACGCTGTATGAACTGCTCACCGTAACATCCCCTGACCGGTTAAAGGCGGTCAAAGGTGTGATATGGCGGGATGAAACCGGTCAGCCGATCTTCAATGGTCATCGGACTCAACTGCTGGACCTCGATACCCTGCCATTTCCGGCTTATGAAAAACTGGCCGGTTATCCGGGATCATACAGTCTGCCCATCTTTAATTATCCAGCATCACCTAATACGAGTTGCATTTCAAGCCGAGGCTGTCCTTATGCCTGCACTTATTGTGACCGCTCTGTCTTCCGCCGCAGCTTTCGCTACAATTCCGAGGACTACCTCTACAGGCACCTGGTCTATTTAAAAGATAGATTCGGCATACGCCATATCAATTTTTATGATGATCAGTTCACCTTTAACCGTAAGCGGATTGAAGAGTTTTGCCGGAAGATGATTGATCAGCCCCTGCATATGACCTTCAACTGTGCCGTCCGGGCCGAACATATCGATTCTGAACTTTTACGGCTTATGAAGCAGGCGGGTTGCTGGATGATCAGCCTTGGGATTGAAACAGGTGATGAAAATTTGTTGGCCCGGCATAGGCAGAATGCGGATCTGAATATGCTGGCAGAGAAGATTCGCTTGATTCATAAGGCCGGGATCCGGGTAAAGGGCCTCTTGATGATGGGCCTGCCCGGCGAATCGGAGCACAGTATTAAAAAGAGCATGGATTACGTTTTTTCCCTGCCCATTGATGATTTCAATCTGGCAAAGTTTACCCCGTTTCCAGGTTCACCGATTTATCAAAATATCCATCAGTTCGGGACCTTTGAAGAGGATTGGATAAAGATGGATTGCATGCAGTTCCTGTTTGTCCCGCATGGCATGACAAAAGAGCGGCTTGAAGAATTGTTCATTACCTTTTATAAAAGCCATTTTAAACGGCCCAAGGTTCTTTTGGGGTATGTTGCCATGCTGTGGAAGTCGCCGGAAAGTTGGCGCCGTTTTGCTGCTAATCTCTTTTCATTCCTGCGTTTTGCCCGTAGCAATAAACGAATCCGGGAGTAAGGAACAGGTCGAAAATAGGTAGTGGGTTGAACCTGTTGCTAGGCATGAATATCTAACCCAAATTCGACTTTGTTAATCAACAATCCTATAACAGTGTCGTGCATTACTTCAAGCTTCGAAAAGCAAATAGTTCTACGTGTCAGA
>JAYEJK010000199.1:0-13139 GCA_034660535.1 Thermodesulfobacteriota bacterium
GGTTACAAAATCCTCAAATCAGCGCTGCTAGTCCTGCGGTTTTGTAACCTCACAATCGGCCCAATCCGACCTAAATCTGAGCGCAATATTGTCCAACTTATTTTTACTTGAGCCCTAAACCCACTCAGTTATTTTTGGTTTGTAGAAAAAAAGAAACAGGAAAATTATCTGTTTAAGATATCATGGGTTCCGATTGTTCTAAAAAGTATTGTATTGCCGGATAATTCGAAGGTGAAGCGATAATTCATGGTTATTGATCCCTCCCAGCGGCCTTTAGTCCCCTGGATTCGCTTTACCCTGAGTGATGGGTGTGACATATTGTCTAAAAACAGAGACAGCTTCTTATCAAAGGCCTTTTGAATGTCACTGGGTAGTGCCATATATTCTTTCTTGAATCGCCTGCTGAATTGATAACTATCTATTTTCTTAACCATTTGATTCCTTCTTCATCTGTGTGGAATCTTGGCGATAATTGGTGTTTCTCGATTTCTTTATCTACATCGGCCTCCATTTTCCGCCACTCTTTCGTCCAATACCAACCCTGAGAGGGATCAATAAGTTTTCTGGGTTTCAGGACAACGTTGCCTTCTTCTACATCCACTTCAAGGTAGTCACCTTTGTCGATGCCAAGTGTATGCATGATCTTCTTCGGTATGCGAATCTGCCCTTGAGGACTTATTTTCATTATATCAGGCATAGGACCTCCTTTAACCTGTTAAGCTTTTAAACTAATAAACAAATTAAAAGCGATGTTTTCTTATAGGTCAAGATAGTTTCTGGGATTTTTTCTGAAAACAATTAGAGCTTACGTTTAAATTTATATTGATCCTGGGAGACTCCGGATGGAGCGCCTGTGAACGATTAGAAAGAAATCAGATTGATATCATTGTGTAAAAGTGTAATACTTGCAAGTGTATTTTAACATGGCCGGTAAAAAAAATAGTCTGCAACTCAGAAAACTCTTTAACAGAAAATGACCTCATTTGATGCTGTTGTAATCATAATTCTGGCAATCTTTCTTGTCAGAGGCGTCTGGACCGGATTTGTGCATCAGATTGCCTTTATTGCCGGTCTCCTGCTGGGATTTGCAGCGGCCGGCCGTTTTTATGAACAGTTTACCGGGCTTGTCACCCCGGTTGTTGAGAATCCTAAGATCGGGTTTCTTATCACCTATTCTCTCCTCTTTCTACTCGTATATGTACTGGTCATGGTCGCGGGCGTACTGCTGAAAAAAGTAATGCAGATCACATTTCTGGGCTGGTTTGATCGTCTGCTCGGCGGTATATTCGGGCTCGGAAAGGCAGTGTTTATTTCTACCCTTTTGTTCATGATTCTAGCCGGTTTCATGTCCAACTCCAATGCATTTCTTGAAAAATCCCTTTTCTTCCCGTTTTTTTCAAACAGTTCACGATACATTTTAAATTTCGTGAAAGATACTGAAATTCGCTCCGGTTTCCTTCCCAAAAGACCGGCAATCACACCGTTGTTCACTGAACAGATCTCAATGGGCAAACCGGTCAAAATTGAGCCTGAAAAAATTAAAAATCACAGCCCCGAGACGAAGTCAAATCATGTCTGGTCTTCCGAAAACAGTAAGGATCAGTGACTACTCAGCCTTAAGCCTTCAGTCTAACCGGCTACCGGTTTAAGCCGGGACATCCCGATCCGGAAAGTAAGCAGGTGAGAAAGTAGGGAAAAATTTTAATGGCAAGAAAAAAAATTTCATATATCTGTATCGGATGCGGGGCTGAATTTTCCAAGTGGTCAGGGCAATGCCCGTCCTGTAAAGAGTGGGATTGTCTGGAAGAGACCGATACGGAACCCTGTGGCGTGGGACATGCCCGGTTTACAGGGTATTCCGGAGTTCTGTCCGAAGTCCGGATCATGGCTGACGTCACGTCAGAGGACGCATCCAGGTTCAGTACCGGAATGTCCGAGCTGGACCGGGTTCTCGGCGGCGGGCTTGTCACCGGATCAGTCGTGCTGATAGGCGGGGACCCGGGAGTTGGAAAAAGCACGTGCCTGCTTCAGGTCTGCTGTAACTTGAGCAACAAACTCAAGGTGCTCTATATCACAGGCGAAGAATCATTGCAGCAGATCGCCATGCGCGCAAAAAGGCTCGGCCTGCCTGATAAAAAGTTGAAGCTTCTTGCGGAAACTCAGATTGAACGGATCTGCGAAATCGCTCTTTCAGAACAGCCAAAGGTCATGGTCATTGATTCCATTCAGACCATGCAGGCGGCTGAAGTACGGTCCGCCCCCGGCGGTGTATCTCAGGTCAAAGAAAGCGCATCGCAGTTGACCCGTTTTGCCAAACATACCGGCACGGCAATTTTCCTGGTGGGCCATGTAACCAAATCAGGAGACCTGGCAGGTCCCAGGGTACTTGAACACATTATTGACGTTGTGTGTTATATTGAAGGAAGCCGGGACAGTCGATTCCGGGTACTCAGGGCGGTCAAGAACCGGTACGGCGCAGTCAATGAACTCGGCGTCTTTGCAATGACCGAAACAGGGATGAAGGAGATCAAAAACCCCTCTGCCATATTCCTCTCCCGTTTGGATGAACCCATGCCCGGCAGTGTGGTGATGGTGATATGGGAGGGGAGCAGGCCCCTGCTCGTTGAAATCCAGGCCCTGGTGGACCGGAGCTATTCAGAAACCCCAAGAAGGGTTACCGTGGGGCTGGACCAGAACCGTCTTGCAATGCTCTTGGCCGTACTGCACAAACATGGTGGAACGGCAACCTATGACCAGGATGTATTCATAAATATTGTGGGCGGTGTCAGGGTAATGGAAACCAGCGTCGACCTGGCCCTTTTGTCTGCGATCGTGTCAAGCCTGCGTAATCAGCCGCTTCCCGATGACATGGTCGTATTCGGGGAAGTGGGTCTGGCAGGAGAAATCCGTCCGGTGCCAAGCGGCATCGAGAGACTGCGTGAAGCGGCTAAGCATGGTTTTAAGCAGGCGATCGTGCCAAAGGCCAATGTCCCGAGAGAAGGGATAAAGGGAATGAAGATAACAGCAGTACGGAAATTAAGCGAGGCATTAGAGACTATTTGAGTGTAAACGTCCACAGGCACTGCATCTGCACGCGATCAGGGCAACCAGCATAGGCGGACTATAGCTGATTGCCCTGATCACGCACAGCTACAGCACCTGTGAACGTTCACAGGGTTCAGGGGTTCAGGGGTGAGAACTTTGAACCCGGAACCGATGACATTGATAAAATCAAATGTCATCGACAGCCGGGAGAATTTTAAAATGAAACCATTGGTTATATCTGTTCTGATGTTTATTTCCTGTATATTTTCAGGATGCGCGGTTAAGACCGAATGCATCGAGGGCGACTGTATAAATGGGGAGGGCGTTATGCTTTTTCCGGATAAAAGCGAGTATTCAGGCCTGTTCGAGAATGGTCAATTCACAACTCAAGGGACACTGACATTTCCCGACGGCCGAACTTACAAGGGCGAGTACAAAGATTATATGCCGCATGGAAAAGGGACTCTTGAGTTCCCAGGGGGGTATAAATATTCAGGTGAATTTATAAACAGCGAATTCTCAGGCCGCGGATATCTCATCTTTCCGGACGACCAACAATTAAAATCCCACACAAAGGATGGAGTATTCCTGGACAAGAACGCATTTCAAGAAGCAGACGTCATGCCGTCAGACAGCCGGGTTATGGAGGAGTGAGGATGGGCCGCGGTCGACAATGACACCGGCCCATTTTTTAATAGCGATAATAATCGGGTTTAAACGGACCTTCTTCCGGTACGCCGATATACTTGGCCTGTTCTTTGGTCAGTTTTGTGATCTTTGCCCTGACTTTTTTAAGATGAAGACGGGCCACCTTTTCATCCAGGATCTTGGGCAGAAAATAGACCTTTTTTTCGTATTTCTCAGGATTCTGCCACAGTTCGATCTGTGCGATTACCTGGTTTGTGAATGAACTGCTCATAACAAAACTGGAGTGGCCTGTGGCACAGCCCAGGTTTACAAGCCGTCCCTCGGCCAGAATGATAATGCGCTTTCCGTCCGGGAAGATCACGTGATCTACCTGGGGTTTGATGTTCTTCCATTCGAGATCCCTGATGGAGGCAATGTCGATCTCACTGTCAAAATGACCGATGTTGCACACAATAGCCTGGTCCTTCATCCGGTCCATGTGCCCACGCGCGATCACCCGGACATTGCCGGTGGCTGTTACAAAAATGTCGCCAAGCGGGGCAGCCTCATCCAGGGTCACGACTTTGTAGCCTTCCATTGCAGCCTGAAGGGCGCATATCGGATCGATTTCCGTAATCCAGACGCTCGCTCCCATTCCCTTGAGCGCCTGGGCGCACCCCTTGCCGACGTCCCCATAACCGCAGACAACAGCGATTTTGCCTGCTATCATCACGTCTGTGCCGCGCTTTATGCCGTCGATCAGGGATTCCCGGCACCCGTACAGGTTGTCGAATTTTGACTTTGTCACGGAATCATTCACATTAAATACAGGGGCCAGCAGAGTGCCTGCACGCATCCTTTCGTTGAGCCTCAAGACGCCTGTGGTCGTTTCTTCAGTGATTCCCCTGACATCCTTCATAAAATCCGGGTGCTTCTCGTGCATGACAAGGGTAATATCTCCACCGTCGTCAAGGAGCATGTTGGGTCGCCAGTTGTCAGGCCCGAAGATCGTCTGGTCGATGCACCACCAGAACTCTTCTTCAGTTTCACCCTTCCATGCAAAGACCGGGATTCCGGCAACCGCCATTGCCGCGGCCGCATGATCCTGGGTTGAAAAAATATTGCATGACGACCAGCGGACTTCAGCCCCTAATTCAACCAGGGTCTCTATAAGGACCGCGGTCTGAATGGTCATGTGTATGCATCCTCCGACCCGTGCGCCTTTCAGGGGCTTTTGGCCGGCGTATTCCTCACGAATCGCCATAAGCCCGGGCATTTCGGTCTCTGCAATATTGATCTCTTTCCTGCCCCACTCGGCAAGATTAATGTCCGCAACTTTGTAATCGTTTTTTTTGCTCATTGTTTATACCTTTACCGGATAATCATTTCTAACCCAGATAAACTGGAATTTTTAAAGGTCCTGGACTATTTTCAGTACCCCCCTGAGGGGTATAAGTACCTTAACAGTTGCGTGTAACTATTTAAAAATATTTCACCCTTTTGATTTCTTGCCATAAAAAACAAGAAAATTACCACTAAGGTACTAAATTAACGCTATTATTTCAGGCCTGCCGCATCCTTTAACAATTCGGCCTTGTCGGTTTTTTCCCATGTAAATTCAGACCGTTCACGGCCAAAATGGCCGTATGCCGCGGTTTTTTTGTAAATCGGCCGCAAAAGGTCAAGATGTTCAATAATGGCCTTTGGTCTGAGATCAAAATGCTCCTCGACCAGCTTTTTGATCTCTTCCGGGCTGACCTTGCCGGTGCCGAATGTATTAATGTTGATTGAAACCGGACGGGAAATTCCGATGGCATATGCGATCTGGACCTCAATTGAAGCGGCAATTCCGGCTGCCACAAGATTCTTGGCAATATAACGGCCCATGTAGGAAGATGAGCGATCCACCTTGGACGGATCCTTACCCGAGAAAGCGCCGCCCCCATGTGAACCCATGCCGCCGTAAGTGTCTACAATAATCTTGCGGCCCGTTACCCCGCAGTCGCCTACAGGACCGCCGATCACGAACCGGCCGGTCGGATTGATGAAATATTTAGTGTTATTGTCAACCATATTTTCCGGAATAATAGGCTTGATGATCTCCTCCATGACCCCTTCCTTGAGATCCTCGTAATCTACATGGAAGTCGTGCTGGGTGGAGATGACAATCGCCTCTACACGCTTCGGCATCCGGTTCTCGTATTCAATCGTGACCTGGCTTTTTGCATCAGGCCTGAGCCAGGGGAGCCTGCCTGATTTTCGAACCTCGGCCTGCCTTTTCATCAGTCTGTGGGCATAAGTGATCGGCATGGGCATGAGCACCTTTGTATCACAGCATGCAAAACCGAACATAAGCCCTTGATCGCCGGCCCCTTGTTCAAAGTCAAGGCCTGAACCCTCATTAACGCCCTGGGCAATGTCCGGTGACTGCTTGTCAATGCTCGTCAGAACCGCGCATGACTCGGAATCAAAACCCATTTCCGATGAATTGTAACCGATTTCCCGGATGGTATCGCGCACGATATGGGGCATGTCGACCCACGCGGATGTCGTGATTTCACCGGCAATAAGGGCCATTCCGGTGGTGACCAGGGTCTCACATGCGACCCGTGCTTTTGTATCCTGCTCAAGAATAGCGTCCAGGATTGCATCAGAAATCTGGTCTGCGACCTTATCCGGATGTCCTTCCGAGACTGATTCCGATGTAAAAAGATAACCTGCCATTTTGTCTCCTGATAATTATTTTTAGAAATTTTTTCTAAAAGTATGCAATAAATTTGAGGAGTATCCTATTATGCGTTATATTTCTTCTCGATTTCCTTTATCTCCCGGACCAGTTCCCGATTGATGGGCGTCGGGATGCCGAGGCGGGCGCCTTCCTCAACTATTGCACCGTTAATTGCATCAATCTCAGTCAGTTGCTTCTTCCTCACATCCTGAAGCATTGAAGAAATATTCCCTGCCGTGGACTTACAGACTTCTTTAGTCATTGCCACGGGATCTCCCGTAATTCGGATACTCTTGGCTTCTGCAACAGCGCAAGCCTCCCTTACCGCTTCGATCATGCGCTCAGTGGCTGACCTGGAATCAAGGAGCGCGCCGTTCGGGCAGTTTAAAATGGCTGTAAGTCCATTTATCCCGACACTTATAAGCAATTTGCTCCATACATGCTCAAGGATATTATCCACAGGCCTTGTTTCAATACCTGCATCCGTCAATACCCTTGCTGAACGGTAAAGCGAATTGCCGGCAGATTCGAGAAAACCGATCCGGGTAATCCCACTGCCGCCGTGCCGGACATGTCCCGGTCCGATCAGAGTCGAACCAAGAGAAGTAACGCCAATGGCCCGGTTAGCGCGTCCAAGCTCATTTTTTAATACATCCAGGTGGAGAATGCCGTTCTGGAAGGCAATCAAAAGAGTGTTTGAAGTCAGGATAGGAATTGATCTTTTCAGAGCCGAAGAAACATCGTGCGATTTAACGCACAATAGAGTCGCTTCAACAGGGCCGATCTCTGAAGCTTCGGCAGATGCCTTTACATAAATGATGCGCCGTACACCTCCTTTTTCCAGGATCAGACCCTGGTCTGAAAGTCTTGACGCCCTTATAACATCATGATCCAGGAGCCACACCTCATTGCCGGCTTCTGCAAGAAACGCGGCCATCAGACAACCAAGTGCGCCCGGACCTATTATCGCAATCTTCATCTCATACTTAGGGCCTTACTTAATCTCCGCTTGCTCCAGAATCACTCCGTATCTGTAGCCTGCGCCAAAGTCTCTGTTAACACCAAGGATGCCCTTGGCGATGATGATTTCATCTTTCTGCGGGATGGCTGCCGTAGTAATAACCAGATCGTGTGTGTTCTTAAGCGGATTGCCTGTCCCGTCCTGAATATGAATCCAGTTCCTCCCCATTATGTTTAAAGAAACCTTCATCACCTTGCCCCTGACAATGACCTCCTTTCCATCAAGTTCAGCGGCTTTTTCAGAAAGCACTCCCACTGTGTAGCTGTTTTCGCCTTCAGCCTTGTCAACCTTGAAATCCGCGAATGGAACAATGGCCCCTGTGCTGCCCATGGGAGTAGATGTTGGAATCTGTGTCCTCTCAAGACTTGATCTCTCCTTCTGAAGCGCATCGGCAAAACCGCCTTCTCCCTTTTTCATGGCAGGCATCCCGGCGGGAGGCCCGTGGTGGGTGGATGCGGCGGAATCGCTCTTAATCCCCGCAATTCCGGAACAGAATATAATTTCCTCAAAAGTACGTTCAAGTGATTTGCTTTCAAAATTCTTCATGGTCATTTCAATGACCACGCTGATCTCCTCTCCTTCCGGCGCCGATGTCTCCGGCAGGGCGACCCATTTTTTCCCGGATTCGGTCTCCAGATGGATATAAGTGTATCCGCCCCCATTGTGTGCTTCAAGTACCTTGCCTGTCAAAATCGATTTAGAATCGGTCTCGGGATGGGGGGCCTGCGGGACGGAAATAATCTGACTCGGAGTCGAAGTTTGACCAGTGTGGTCCGCCTCAGGAGTTTCGCTGCTGCATGAAATCAGCGCCAGGGCCATGAAAAGCCCGCCAAAAAGATAAATCAGTTTGTTTAACTTCATAAAAATTCCTTCTGTTTTCATTTAGATTAATGTTGGGTTTCAACCATTCATTCTGCTTCATTTTTGCCTGTAAAAACAAAAAAAGGCTCATCATCCTTCAGGTCTATGTCAGCGACTCCGCCCTGGGAGAGTTTACCGAAAAGGATCTCTTCAGACAGAACATCGCCTATTCTCTCCATGATGATCCGGCGCATGGGCCTGGCGCCGTAATTCGAGTCATAGCCGTGAACGGCCAGCCATGACCTTACCGCATCCGTCAGTCTGATGATAACCTTTTTGTCGACAAGCTGCGATTTAAGTTCGTTGATTTGTTTATCAACAACCATTTTTATTACAGACATATCCAGAGAATTAAAGGTGATGATTCCGTCCAGCCGGTTCCTGAATTCCGGGGAGAAATGTTTTTTTACGGCTCTCTGGTCCCTGCCCTTCCCGCCTGTCATGAACCCGATCGGCTGTTCGGCCATCTCCCTGCTGCCGACATTTGTGGTCATTATCAGAATAACATTTCTAAAGTCAGCCTTTCTGCCGGCATTGTCCGTGAGCGTGGAGTGATCCATGACCTGAAGCAGGATGCCGAAAATATCCTGGTGGGCCTTTTCAATTTCATCCAGCAGAAGCACACAGTAAGGATATTTCCTGATCGCATCGGTAAGCAGACCGCCCTGGTCAAATCCGACATAGCCGGGAGGGGCGCCGATGAGACGGGCCACGGCATGTTTTTCCATATACTCGCTCATATCGAACCGTTCGAAATGAACGCATAAGGCAGCGGCCAGTTGTATGGCCACCTCGGTCTTTCCCACACCGGTAGGCCCTGCAAAAAGAAATGATCCGGTAGGACGATCAGGCGGTTTGAGCCCGGCCCTTGAGCGTTTGATCGCAGTGGTTAAGGCCTTAAGAGCGTGGTCCTGGCCGAATATCTGTTCTTTAAGGTTCTGCTCAAGCTGTTTTAATTGTTCAATGTCAGACCCGGAAGCGCTTTTGGCCGGAATACGGGCCATTCCCGAAACCACGGCCTCAACGTCCCTGACCGTTGCAATCTTGCGGCGTTTTTCCGCTTTAGCAAGCCTGAAGGCCGCTCCCACTTCGTCGATAATGTCAATGGCCTTGTCAGGCAAAAAGCGATCGTTGATATAACGGGCCGACAATTCGGCGGCTGCCTTAAGAGCGGTAAATGAATATTTTATTGAGTGGTGTTTCTCGTATTGTGATTTCAGCCCTTTGAGAATTTGACATGTGTCATCAATAGACGGCTCCAGAATGTCCACTTTCTGAAACCTCCTGGAAAGCGCCCTGTCTTTTTCCACGTGATTTTTGTACTCTTCAAAAGTGGTAGCCCCGATACACCTGAGAGTGCCGGACTGGAGTGACGGTTTTAAAAGATTTGAGGCGTCCATGGTAGTGCCGGTGGTAGCGCCTGCGCCCACCACGGTATGCATCTCGTCAATAAATAGAATGATGTTGTCGTTCTCTTCCACCTCGGAAATGACAGCCTTCATACGTTCTTCAAAATCGCCGCGGTACTTGGTGCCTGAGAGCAAAGATCCCATGTCGAGCATGTGGATATCAGCATCTTTTAGAATATCCGGAACCTTTTTTTCATAAATGTGCAGCGCAAGCCCCTCGGCAATGGCTGTTTTACCGACCCCGGGTTCGCCCACGAGAAGGGGATTGTTCTTGCGGCGTCGGCAGAGGATCTGCATGATTCGTTCGAGTTCATGTTCACGGCCGATGAGCGGATCGATAAGTCCCTGCTTGGCCCGCTCTGCGAAACTTACGGTAAATCGCTTCAGGGCGGTCTCGGTTTCTTTGCCCTTTTTATCTTTTTCTTTTTGGGCGGTTCCCGAAGAAGTCTTTTTCATTTTGTGCGAGATACATTCCACGACCGCAAGCCGGTTGATCCCTTCCGATTCAAGGAAAAAGACTGCATATGATTCCGGTTCCGCGAAAATAGAGACAAGAACATCTGATGTATCCACCTCTTTTTTGCCGCAACTCTGCACATGCGCGATAGCGCGCTGCAGGACCCGGTTGAAGCCGATGGTCTGGATGGGCGTATCAGGCCTTTCCTCTTTAAGGGCCGGGATCTTGTCCAGAAAAAATTCCTGAAGCCTTAACTTTATATGATCAGTGTCGCCGCCGCACTTGGCAATGACATTAGAGGCCTGATCGTCATGGAGAAGTCCGTAGAGAATGTGTTCCGCTGTGACATGTTCATGCTTATGGTTCTTGGCCTCACGAATGGCCATAACCAGCGCCATTTCCAGTTTATAATTGATCATGGTGATAAAACGCTCCTGCGTAGGAATTAGGAATTACGAATTACGAAATCATGGAGAAGGCGTGGCCGGCGATGCAGCTTCAGTATTTGAAGAGCAAACGCGCAACTTTTTTCCAGAGCGACTTTTTGTAAAAGCAATTCCAAATTCCAAATTCCAAATTCCTAATTCATAATTCATAATTCATAACTATGCCTTTTCCAAGGAACATCTTAAAGGATATTCGTTTTTTTTTGCAAAATCATAGACTATTGCCACCTTTGTCTCCGCGATTTCTCGTGTGTAGACCCCGGCGACCCCTACTCCCTGTTCATGGACATTAAACATGATCCGCGTGGCCTCTTCCGAGTCTTTATTAAACACGACCTCAAGAACCATAACCACAAATTCCATGGTCGTGTAGTCATCGTTGTGCAGAAGCACCTTGTACATGGGCGGTTCTTCAACCTTCTGCTCTTTTTCGGTTATTACCCACCCTTCGGAATCCTTAAACGGCAAACTCATCTAAATGTGAATCTCCTTTTAATATACAGACCTCTTAATATACAAACCTCGCTAAAATATATTTTTGTATTTGTATAGGTTCAGGGTTCAGGGTTCAGGGTTCAAAGGTTTATTTAACCTGAACCTCTATTTTAATCATTCCCGATGCAATATGCACCTGCCAAGGGCATATTTTTTTTACCAAGAAACTCTTTGAAGATGAAGTTTTCCACGGCTGCATAGGCTGGAAGAGAGGAGCCTTTTATTTTGTATTCCGCATCCAAGAGCCCTACCAGTCCGGATTCAAGCTCGACGAGTGAAAATTTTTCAGCCTTGAGAAAGGTCATATACAGGGCGTACGGATGTCCTTTGAGAAAGACCGGCCACTCCTCTCTGCTCTCCTTCAGGCTTGGCAGGTATTTTTTTTGAAACACTTCATACGTCATGCCCGAGGGGTATTGCGGATGGCCCTGTTCCTGAATGGAGCGGATCAGGATCAATTTCTTTAGCTGATTACGCAGGCTGGAAATGATAACCAGCGGATGAATCCCGTTTCCTTCAAGTCTGGAAAGTATAACAAGCGTATTCCCGATCTTCCTTTCCACAAATGCCTCGTTGAATTCATACAACGCCTCTTCTCGGGTGCGGCCCACCATGACGTCCATGTCAGCCATGGTGATCGTTGCGGCATCACCCGTGTAAACAGCCAGTTTTTCAGTCTCGTTGACCAAGGCCACCGGATGAAAACCCACCCGTTCGAGAAGCAACGGAAGCGCCTTTGGTTCAAGCTTTTTTCCGAATTTGGAAAGCGTTTTTTTTACAAGATCCCGAAGCACCGCCTCCTGTTCATCCCTCTCCCTTTTAGTTACGCCTGATGCCACGGTCAGGTCACAAATCACACCGTTTTTTTTGATGTATTTGTAAAAGGATTTCCGTTTGTCAACCTCCTCGGCCACCAGGATCAGGATATTGTCTGAAGGTATCCCTTTTTCAAAAGCCTTGGCATAGAGGCCGGCGGCATCAGTTTCCACACGCTCCGGTTCCTGTTCCATCTTGTCTGCGTCTGCAGGGATCTCTTTTATCCATTCAAAATTCTCGCCGGAAGGCCTGGTAAAGCCGAAAAGGGATTTCCATCTGTTGTCGGACATATCTGATATTTCTTCAGCGATTCCATGGTCCGGCGAGATGCGGGCAAGGGAAAACATCTCGCGCAGATAGCGACCCGCCGATTTTAATTCTTTCGCATCCGCGGCTCTTATCGCCTTGTCCCATAATACCTTGCTGATCCCTTTTGAGTAAAGCAGTCTTGAATCTATAACCCTTACTACCTGCCGTTCTGAAAACAGGCTGTAGGTCCGGAGAAAATTCAGAGTATTGACCTGGTCCTCCTGCTCGCCGTCAATGTTTTTCAAGTTGTGAGGCTGCCGTTTCTCTTCCGGAAGCAGCCGCCCGATCAGCTCATCCGAGACACTGCGGCAGAGATATCTCTCCCCAAAAAGCAGGTAGACCGGAGCAATTTCCCCGGAGTTTATGGATTGTAAGAGTTGCGGTATCTCTCTTCTTTTATAGACAGCCATATAGATTCAAAGGTTAAAACTTTGGGGTTGGTTTTAATTTCGGCCACAAGTCTTTCATTGGGCAAAGGTGGGCACAGCCCACCCTACAAAAAATACATATTTCCACCATGTTATTCTTAGTTCTCTTGTAGGGTGGGCTATGCCCACCGTTATAATGGCCGAAGTTAAAACCAACCCCAAAACTTTTTTCTCGTGCAGGTAAGCGAGCCTGCGAGACTCCGGATGCAGTACTGGTAGATTCTTACCATAACTTAACGATATTTGACCCTTTGTCAACATCATACTGCGATATTGTAACCGTTCAGAGGCGCCCCATATTTTGCAGACTCCTTAAGAATGTAATCGTTCTCAGGCGCTCCATATGGGCGCTGGCAGTTCGGCTCACTATATAAGTAATATGTGAGCCGGGCTGATCGCACCCCAAGGGCACTTCCGTTGGGCGCGTTCAGATGGAGGGCCTGTGAACGATTACGCGATATTTGTTCGCCTCTTAACCCAGATAAACTGGAATTTTT
>JAYEJK010000200.1:0-13075 GCA_034660535.1 Thermodesulfobacteriota bacterium
GTGGTATTGATAGAGAATGTAACTCTTGAGAATATGATCAAAATGTCCGTCAACTTCAGAAGGTAATTTGCCGGAAATAATTTTACCGTCAGGAGTTTTCCATTGTTCAAGTTGATAGAGTGTATTGGTAATCGTTCACAGGCCCTCCATCTGAACGCGATCAGCCCGGCTCACATATTACTTATATAGTGAGCCGAACTGCTAGCGCCCATATGGAGCGCCTGAGAACGATTACATTCTTAAGGAGTCTGCAAAATATGGGGCACCTCTGAACGGTTACGTGTATTGAATATAGATATTCTCAAACCTTGGACTGTATACGGGCTTAAACCTTTAAACTCGGAACCAGGTGGAATCGATTCGGGTGCAATTCGTTTTATTTCGTGAATCTCTAAGTTGTCTGTCTTATTTTTCTTTGCTGAACCAGGCCGTTTTGAGGACGAATTTTTCTTGGGCTTTTTTAGCAGCTTGCTTGGTTTTATTTTTGGTTTTGGTTTCTGTTTTTTAAGGCGGGAATTTTCGTCCTTAACTTCCTGGATTTGCTCTTTTAAGAGGAGAATTGTTTCGGCCTGCTGTTCAAGTAATTCTAGAAGGAAGATGACGGTAGGGTTTTTCTTGTTCGCTTCCGGGATGTTTTTTATGATTTGATCCAGCTTGGTTTTCACGAATGAAAACATATCATGAACGGTGGTATTTATCTAGTTTATTTTTGCAGCAGCCCACTTTTTTTTGAGAAGTTACCGGGAATCCAGCAATCTTGCCACCAGTTATTGAGAAGTTACAAAGCAAGACGTCTGCCTTTGGGAGCAGGAATTGGGTCATTGAATTCTTTGGCTGTTTCTATCCAAAGATCCATTGCTGCCTTGATATTTACAAGAGTTGCCTCATGGGTTTCTCCATGCGCCATGCAACCCGGAAGTTCAGGAACATCAGCTACAAAGGCTTGATCTTCATCGCTCCAATAGATGATAATCTCATATTTATCCATTAGCCTTTATCCCCCAATTTATATTTGAGTATTATATTTCGTACTTGGCGAACTTGATATGGTTTGGCTTTATTGCCATCTTTCTGTAAATTAATTTTTTCCTCAATTCCTGCCTTTCTGAAAACATGGTGACTCCCTTTGATCCGCATTTCAAATTCAAAACATTTCAACAAGTTGATTAAATCAGAGAATGCGATATTTGCATCGCTTGTGCCACGTAATATTTGAAAAATTAATTTTTCGTATTTCCCCATAGTTCAAATTTACAAATATTATTTCTTCACACAACCCTTGATAGGCGGAGCGTGAGCGGAGCCTATCAAGGGCGTTAGAGCGAAGCTCAACAGCTGCCGATAAGCTGACCGTGAAGCGCTGAAACTTTTTCTATTAAATTATCTGCTTCCTGCGCATTGTTTGCATTCTGTTTGGTCATAGTGGCCATTTCTTCCATGGATGCAGATGTCTCCTCCACTGCGGCAGCCTGTTCATTGGTAACCTATTTTTACGTTTTTACCCCTAAAATGGATTATGCGGTCTAGTAATATCAGCTAGTTACGAAACCTACAATGCATGATTATACCATTATATCAACTGATTAGCGTGGTCCGACCCCATTTCAGGAACCCCATTTCAGTGACAGCCAATTTCAGCCCAATTTCATCCATTTCAGCATTTCAGACCATTTCAACCGACCCCATTTCATCATTTCATCATTCACCATTTCATTCAAACCTGTTGATATTGCAGCGATTCGTCTTTTCGGCATCGCTGAAAAGCTCAGATTTTGTTCAAAAACAGCTAAATCAACTACCGACCAACACGTTGATATTACGATATTTTATTGAGTTACCCGCACTTATTGAGAAGTTACGAATACTTTTTTTATGTTAATGAAATTTAAGATTTTTTTTCAAAAAATATTTTATCCACAAACGCATTTACCTCTTTTTTTATGTTTTCGTATTCAGATATATCCAGTCCTGCGCCAAGGGCCACAATTTCCGCCATATGTGCGGTGAGAAAATCATCAGGCCCATGAGAATCCGAGTTTACAATCATTCGCGCGCCTGTCTCTTTTGCAAGTTTCGCCACATGACCGTTTGTAAGCGAGTGGCCTTTTCTTCCTGAAAGTTCGAGAAAAATTCCCTTTTTTGCGGCAAGTTCAGACTCTTCCCTGGTAATAAAACCGGGATGTGCAAGTATATCCACACCTGCTTCAAGCGCCGCCATATTGGTCCCGGGGGCCACGGGTTCCACAGCGGTCTCCCCATGCATCACGACCAGACCGGCTCCAAGTTCACGCGCCTGCTCGGTCAATTCGGAAATCAGGCCAGGCGGCACATGTGTCAGTTCAATTCCTGGAATAAGGCGCGTCTTGAAAAATCGGTTTAAATCTTCCGCAGCCATTATCAGACGCGGAATGATGAAGTCAATGTTTGACGAATCGGCGTGGTCCGTAATTGCAATGGCCTTGTATCCCATCACTTCCACTCGACGCATATGTTCCGCCGGAACCAGTTCGCCGTCACTGAACAGGGAATGGGTATGAAGATCGATCATTTATATTACTCCTCTCAATGAATGATAACAGGCATCTGTAATACGGGCCCGAATGATTTGACCGGGGTGAAACGGACCACTTGCCTCGATATTGACAACGTGGTTTGTTTCGGTCCTTCCTCGCCACTGTCCGCGGTCGGATATATTTTTATTTTCGATCATCACGGCCATTCGCCTGCCCTCATATTCGCGATTCCTCTCCATGGTGATCTCCTTTTGCCTGGCCTGAAGTTCGGCCAAACGCCCGCTTTTTTCCTTTTCTTCGACCTGGTCTTTAAATCCGGAGGCCTTTACGCCGGGCCGATTTGAATACTTAAATGAAAATGCGCCGTGATAGCGGACCTCGTTCACAAGGTCCATTGTGGCACCAAAGTCTTGTCTGGTCTCTCCGGGAAATCCTACAATAATGTCTGTTGTTATCGCAATGTCCGGCCGGTACTGCCTGAGTTTCTCCACCTTTTCCAAATAGGTTTCTATGGTATACCCCCGGTTCATTTGTTTTAAAATTCGATTTGAACCAGCCTGTACCGGAAGATGGAAATGGGGACACAAGTTTTCAAGCTCTTCAAAGCAGCGCATGAGATCTTTTGAAAGATCCTTTGGGTGCGAAGTTGTGAAACGGATCCGCTCAAGGCCGGGAACCTTTGCAACGGAACGGAGCAGGCCGGGAAAGCCGGTTTCCGAACCATCGGAAAAATTATTCCCGCTTTTGTGGTTCTTTCCATAAGAATTCACATTCTGGCCGAGCAGGGTGACTTCTTTTACGCCGTTTTGAGCAAGTTGTGATATCTCATTTAAAATGTCATCAACAGAGCGGCTTATTTCCCGCCCCCTGGTATGTGGAACAATGCAGTACGTACAAAAGTTGTTGCAGCCCTGCATAATCGTAACAAACCGGGAATGAGACAAATTCGATCCCATCTCCGGCAAAATAAAGGGGATATTAAAAAATGGTGAAAGCTCGGTGGCAAGTATGTGCCTGCCGTTTTTGCCGGCATTACAAACTAATTCCGGCAGGCGGACCAGATTTTGAGGGCCGAGAACGATATCAAGACACGGTATCCGCTTAAAGAGCCTCCCTCCCTCCTGCTGAGCAACACATCCTGTCATTGCAATTACAAGAGAAGGTTTTTTCTTTTTCAGTTTTCTCAAACGTCCCAGGAAACTATAGGCCTTTTCCTCGGCCTTTTTTCTTACACTGCAGGTGTTAACCACTATCACATCCGCCTGGGAAATTTGCTCGGTCTGCATATAATCAACATCGGCCAGCAGTTGTGCCATGGTCTCTGAATCCTGCACATTCATCTGGCAGCCGAATGTCTCAATGTATGCGTATTTATCCATTGTTGTCGTCATTCGTAAAAATGAAGTTTTTAGCGATTAGCTAATGGCTAACAGCTTTTTAAAGATTTTCGCCATGAAAAATAGGCTGAAAACCTTATCAAACCTAGGCTGGAACACTTTTCGTTCAGGCAATATTTAGCAGACTTCTCCGTATGTAATCGTCCTCAGGCGCCCCAGATGTGCGTGATCAGGCCGGAGAACTATAGTAAACCTATGTGAACCGGACTCTGATCGCACCCCAAGGGCACTTCCGTTGGGCGCGTGCAGGTGGGGCGCCTGAGGACGATTACATACGGAGGTCTCCGCAGGCCCAGTCAAGTGTTACAATTGCCAGGTTGTAGTCATATAGAGCATTATAGTAATTATTCCCGGCCCGATCCAGAAGGGTGTGCGCATCAAGGACCTGGGTAGATGTGTCAAGCTGGGCCTGATATCGTGCCTCTGTGATGCGATAATTTTCTTCAGCCTGTTCAATTGCCTTTTGAGTCACGTTAATATTTTCCCAGGCCTCAAGTTCATTTAAAAAAGCCTGCCTGACTTCCAGGATAATGGATTCAAAAACTTGAACAGCAGCTTCTCGTGCCTTGGCAATCTCTCGTTTGGCCTCAAAGACCTTATCTCTGCTCTGTCCCCAGGACCAGAACTGCCACTTGGCGACCGCCTGTATGGACTTGGTTTCGGTTGCACTCGGCATAAAAATGCTGCTTATCGGACTCTCTTTTTCTTTCTGATAAGTCGCAGAGACCGAAACAGCGGGCAGATATACGGCCCTGGCAAGGATAACAGCCTTTTCAGCCTGAAGAATACCATTATCAGCCTGTGAAATCTCAGGACGCGATTTTTTGGCCCTGTCATTAACGTTACCCCAGTCTATTTCACGTTTTTCATAGGTCGTAATATCGGTAACAGCAAGAAATTCATCAACCGGTCTCTTCATCATGACATTTAATACTGAAGCCGCGAGCAGGGTGGCATGCCGGGCCTGAAGCAGATCCTGACGGCCTTGAGCCAGTTCCAGTTCGCTGAAAAGAAGGTCGTTTTTGGGAATAAGTCCTTCCTCGTAGAACGCTTTTGCATCCTTTACGTGTGATTCCAGACGGAGTACGGATTGAGATGCCACGTCTTCCAATTTTTGTACTCGAAGGTAATCGTAATATGCCTTGTAAACATCAAGGACTATCTTGTTTTGCACTCTTTTAAGCTCTGAATCAGAGAATTCAATATCCAGTTCACTCATGTTGACCGCGGTTACCAGAGACCCGCCCGCGAAAATCGGCTGTTCCAGAGAAAGGGCTGTAGCATGATAATCTTCCTTTCTGTCCGAGTAAGGGCCGTAGTAATCATACTGGCGAACATATGTAAACCGGCCGGAAAGGGTAGGGAGGAGATCCTTTTTTGCGCTGTTCAGGGCCGCATTTTTCCCCTGAATATCCGCCTTTGCATAGGCAATATCGGAACTCTTTTGAAGAACAATTCTCATACAGTCAGCCAGTGTCAGTCTCTTCGCGGGTTCAGTTTCGTCGGCTGTCACATTCGCAGAGATGACAAATAATAAAAAAAATAATAATATCAAGATAATACGATACATGATTTGAGGTTCCAGGTTCAGGGTTTAAGGTTCAGGGTTTAAGGTTCATGGTTCAAGATTCCAGGTTAAGAGGGTAGGGGGTCAAGAGTTCAAGTGTGAATTTTCTACCTGATAAGACACATCAAATCTTCTAAAAGGCAGACAACGTCCTGTTCCACTTCCTGAGGATAACGCAGAAGGACAATTCCTTTTGCGGAATCAACAGTAGATAGAACGGCAAGGCCGTCATAGCCTTCCAGGATGAATTTCAAAAAATGAATACGATTCGGCGCAATGCGCAGAATCAGCTTTGAGCATTCCATTATGAATTACGAATTAGTACGTTAGCGGTAATTTTCTTGTTTTTTATACCCCTCAAGGTACTTATCCAAGACCTTTTTTCATAACATTCACAATTCCCCCTTTGCAACTCCTAATTCCTAATTCGTAATTTAATTACTTTAGACAGTCAGGGCAACGTCCATATCACCCAGAAGATCCTTGTAATCCTTAAGACGCGGCTCTACCACTTCATCCAGGAATTCGTCCGTCTGCTCACAGGCACGTCCTGTAAACCCGCTGCCGCTTCCCACAATATCTTTCAGCCCCTGTTCATCAAATGGAACAGTGTCATCTTCAGCAAGTCGTTTGAGCAGGTCATTATCAAGTCCCTGTTCTTTAACGACCTTGCCGGCAGCGATTGAATGTTCCTTGATCACCTCATGCATCTCCTGCCTGCTTTTGCCTTTTTCAACACAGGCCATGAGGATTTTCTCAGTGACCATAAAGGGTAATTCCTGGCTGAGATGACGTTCGATTTGTTTCGGGAAAACAACCATATCCTTGGTAATATTCATGTAAAGTTTCAGGATTGCATCTGTGAGGAGATATGCCTGCGGAATATCCATCCTCCGTATTGCGGAATCGTCAAGAGTTCTCTCAAACCATTGGTTTGCATAGGTTGCCGAAAAGTCGGATGTGAGGCCCATAAGTTTTCTTGCAAGTCCGGTCATTCTTTCCGACCGCATTGGATTTCTCTTGTATGCCATTGCCGAACTGCCGACCTGTTTTTTCGCAAACGGCTCTTCCTGAACCTTTAGATTTGAGAGCAGACGAAGATCCACTGCAAACTTGTGGGCCGATGCCCCAATGCCTGCCATAGTTTCTCCGGTCTTCATATCAAGTTTACGAGTATAGGTCTGTCCGGTAACCGCAAAAATATCGCTGAATCCTAGCTTTGCGGCAACAAGTTGATCCAGTTTTCTAACTTTGTCGTGGTTACCTTTAAAGAGTTCTAAAAACGTGGCCTGGGTTCCGACCGTGCCTTTGGCGCCGCGTGCCTTTATTTGTTTTTCTAAAAATTCAATGTAGTCGAGATCCATCAAAAGGTCCTGAATATAAAGGGTATGTCTCTTACCGACCGTGGTGGGCTGCGCAGGTTGGTAATGGGTGTACCCGAGCGTTGCCGTTTCCTTATATTTGCGACAGAATTTTACAAGATTTGCTATTACGTTTACAACGCCTTTCTTTACCAGGGCAAGCGCCTTTTTCTGATTCATCAAATCAGTGTTGCAGCCCACAAATTGTGACGTAGCGCCCAGATGGATAATAGGTTCCGCCTTTGGGCACTGCTTTCCAAAGGTATAAACATGGGCCATTACATCATGTCTGATTTCCTTTTCTTTTCGCGCTGCCAGCTCAAAATCGATCTCATGCAGGTTGCTCTTCATTTCGTCTATCATTTCAGGCGAAATGATATCGTCAAGCCCAAGCTCATACTGGGCCTCAGCCAACGCAATCCAACATTTTCGCCATGTCTCGATTTTATTTTTTTCTGAAAAAATTTTCTGCATTTCCCGGCTTGTGTATCTGCTGACAAGAGGCTCCTGGTAAATTTCACGGTTCATAATTCTTTTCCTTGTCTCTTTATTTTAAATCTATTCCGATTATTCAAAATAGAAGGGGCTGATGGGCATAAACGAATATCGAGGTCACCAGGAACCGCAGAATGCTGAGGGGGGCTCCTTTTGCTGACGCATATTTCACAATGTCGCATAATGTATATTATGTATAATTAAAACAATATTAATCAAATCAAACGGTTGAGGCGGTACGAATGTCAACCAGATTGATTTGCCGGTTTGTCTTACCTCTGAACTCATTCAGCCGTAAATTAAAAGCAAGTTCAGCTCGCGGGTCTGTTTCCAAATTTGAAACAAGATGTCCAAACCCAAAACCTATTGCATTGAGAATCGATCCATTCTCTTTTAAAAAAAATTTTAAATGATTCGTGCCCACTACACGAGGTTTCCAAATCCGCCATGAATTATTGCTTTGAAAAACCGGTTCCGGATTTCCCATCCCAAACGGTTCAAGCTTATAAAGAGCATCAAAAAACGATTTGTTCAGAATTTCATCAACGTTCAGCCTGGTGTCTATCATCAATTTCGGCATCAAATCTTCTTTTGAGATCATTTCCGTCACAATTGAATTGAATTTTTTTGTAAAGGACTCGATATGTTCCGGCAACATGGATAACCCTGCCGCGCTCTTGTGCCCCCCGAATCCTTCAAGCAATTCCGCACAGTTTGTTAACACTTCAAGCAGGTTCATGCCTGCCGTGGAACGTCCTGAACCTTTGGCAAGGCCGTCCACCACTGTGATAAGTATGACCGGCCTGTTAAATTGGTTCATGATCCGCGATGCAACAATTCCTATTACGCCGGGATGCCAACCATCACCAGACAAGACAAGACCGCATTTGCCGGATAAGACTTGATCTTTTGCAATGGCGAATGCAGCGTCATATACCTCTTTTTCTAGTAATTTCCGTTGGTTATTTTGAAAATCCAATTCTTTGGCAAGTTCTTTAGCCCTTGACGCGCTGTCCGTGGTCAAAAGTTCAATCGCCTTTTGGGGATCTCCGGTTCTGCCGGCTGCGTTTATACGTGGTCCGATCCGAAATGATATATCTTCCGCTGATATTCGCAAACGATTTACACCTGAAATTTCCATTAGACTCCTCAACCCAAGATTATCCGTGGTCGACAGAACCTCAAGACCCGCCTTGGTAAGCACCCGGTTTATGGACTGCAGCGGAACCATATCCGATATTGTCCCAACAGCGACCAGGTCAAGAAGGGCCTTAAGATTAGGAACCGCCCTGCCCTTCCAAAAATCATGTTTATTCAAGTGGTTACGGAGTCCCATTACGAGATAAAACGCCACACCGACACCCGCCGGAAATTTGAACGGAAATGTGCATCCGGGTTGAAGCGGATTAAGAATCGCATCAGCCGGCGGAAGAGTGGATGATGGAGTATGATGGTCGGTAACGATTACGGAATAACCCATCTCCTTAACTTCCTTTACATCATCCACATCAGTAATTCCGCAATCTACCGTGATCACAACATATTTTTTCGCCTTGCTCTGGATTTCTCTAATCACGTTCGCATGAAATCCATACCCGTCAATCAACCGATCCGGCTGGCAGCATATCACTTCCACTCCGACTTTTCTTAAAAACAACGCGAGAACCGCCATCCCGGTGGCACCGTCAACATCGTAATCGCCATAAATAATAAAAGGAATACGGTTAGTTATAGCATCTGAGATCAGGGCGGTCGCTTCATTCATCCCCTTCATCAAGAATGGAGGCGCCAGATCGGCAAGAGTGGGATAAAGAAAAGAACGAGCCTCAGCCGTATTGGTTAGTCCCCGTTGGACAAGAATCGAGGCAATGGCCGGATGAATGTTCAACTCAGAGGATATTGAGTCGGCCGCGCCATTATCCCAGTTTTTCTGAAACCATTTTTTTTCTTTAAAGGAAGATGCCTTCAACTGTGAACCTCCTGTAAAAAATCAAATTTGTAGTGTAATACCCTAATTTTGCGACAATATCACCGTATGCACAAAAAAATGGTGCATGGAATGCACCCTACCGGGCTATTCATCATTCATCATTACATTGTGAATGTATCAAAAATTTGTCGATCAGGGAAAAAATTTCATCTTTCCGCGCAGGATCAAACCAGGTAATTTCAGTGTCACGGCGAAACCATGTATATTGTCTTTTGGCGTACCGCCTGGTATCCCCGGCAAGCAATTCCAGGCTTTCCTCCCACTTCCAGACGCCTTTAAGAAAATTCACCATATGACGATAACCTATTGATTGCATTGAATTAAGCCCGCCGTGGTATCCCATTTCGAGGAGTTTTTGAACTTCGTCAACAAGTCCCTGGTCAATCATATGACCAACACGCATGTTTATCCGTTCATAAAGCCTTTCTCTCTCATAAGTGAGTCCCAGTTTCAGGACATTTGTAAGGATTGGTTCGGTTTTCCGAGAGGCAAGATGATCCGACCATGTCATGCCTGAAGATCTGATAATTTCCAGCGCTCGAATCAGGCGCTGGGTGTCGTTAGGATGGATCCGGGCGGCTGAATCAGGATCGCATCGGCAAAGTTCCTCATAAAGACTCCGCCTGCCCTCCCCTTCCAGTTCTTTTTTTAAATTTTCCCTGATTTCCGGATTTATTGGATCAATATCAAAAAGCCCTTCCAGAAGTCCTTTAAAGTAAAGCCCGGTCCCCCCTGCCAATATCGGGATATCACCTTGTTCCCGGATAACGGCAATGGATTTAACGGCATCCTTGATAAAGCGTGCTACATTGTAACACTCATCCGGATCAGCCACATCAATCAGATGATGAGTAATCCCGGCTCGCTCTTCAGGCGTGGGTTTCGCAGTGCCGATATCCATATAACGGTAAACCTGCTGAGAATCCACGCTGATTATCTGGCCGGAATACTTTTGGGCAATACTCAAGGACAATTCAGTTTTGCCCACTGCCGTAGGGCCCACCAGAATTATGGCTGAATCTGTGTGTTTCATTGAAAAATAAACAGGAGAAATAAGTGACAGAATTATAATCTCTGATATAATGCTGACCTCTTTATAAACGGTCATCAAATGAAGGCAAGTTTTTTTAATTTGTTTGTGAGGATATATGCCTGACAGAATCTACAATTTCAGCGCCGGGCCGGCCACACTGCCTTACGAGGTCTTGACCCGGGCTGCTAAAGACATAATCAATTTCAACGACACCGGCATAGGTCTCATTGAAATAAGTCACCGCAGCAAGGAATTCATGGCGGTTGCCGAAGAGGCGGAGAGTCTTATAAGAGAACTGTTTTCAGTGCCGGATAATTACAAGGTCCTGTTCCTTCAGGGAGGGGCGTCAACCCAGTTCGCAATGGTTCCGATGAATTTGCTTTCAAAAGGCCGTACAGCTACCTATCTCAACACCGGCACATGGGCAAAAAAGGCAATAAAAGAGGCCGGGCTGTTCGGCAATGTCAACATAGCATACACTAGCGAAGAGACCGGATTCAACCACGTTCCAATGCCCTCGGATCTGACGTTGCCTGCTGATTCGGTATATACATATTTTGTTTCCAACAATACGATCTTCGGGACCCAGTTTCATGAATTCCCTGTTTCGGATGTGCCGCTTGTCTGTGATATGTCTTCTGATATTCTATCCAGAAAGATTAACGTGTCATCATTCGGCATCATCTTTGCCGGGGCCCAGAAAAACATCGGTCCGGCCGGGGCTACTCTGGTGATAATCCGGGATGACCTCCTTTCAAAAACGCCGGACACCGTGCCTACAATGTTTAAGTATTTAACGCATGCCGACAAAGGCTCTATGTTCAACACACCTCCATGTTTTGCCGTTTACACAATCGGACTTGTCATGAAATGGATGAAAAATTTGGGGGGCGTGGATGCAATAGAAAGGCGGAACAGGGAAAAAGCCGCCCTGCTCTATCAGGCTATTGACGATTCGGAATTCTACAAAGGTCACGCTCGCATCGCATCCAGATCACTCATGAATGTAACATTCAACCTCCCTGATCCTGATCTCGAGGTAAAATTTATCCAGGAGGCCACAGCCAGAGGATTAAACGGCCTGAAAGGTCACCGGTCAGTGGGCGGGGTCAGGGCATCCATATATAATGCCTTTCCCCTGGCAGGCGTTGAAACGCTTGTGAATTTCATGAAGGAATTTGAAAAAAATAATGGATAATGATTACTCAGGTTCGGGGTTCAAAGGTTCTGAGGTTCATGCAGCGGAGACTGCTTTAAAGCGTAAAAACAACAAGTAACAACCAATTGTTAACAACTGATTCTAACTTAGCGTTTACATCCCGTATCCTCCCCGCGTAGCACATGCACTACGAAGGCAACATCATCAGGCCTCCAGCCGAGGCTTTAAGCATAATCCTTCAAGTTACTGTCGGCTGTTCCCACAATAAATGCACCTTTTGCGGCGCTTACAAAGGTGTCGAATTCCGCATAAAGGATCAAAGTATAATCCGGGAAGACCTGGAATTTGCCCGGCAGTACTGCCGAAGGCAAAGGAGGATCTTCCTGACGGACGGCGATGTTCTTATCCTGCCCCAGAAAAGACTTGTAGACCTTTTCAAAAAAATCCGGGAAATGGTTCCGTGGGTTAACAGAATAAGTCTGTACGGCAACACAAAAAGCATTAAATCCAAGACTGTGGCCCAGTTAAAAGAGTTAAAGCATCTGGGCCTGGACAGGGTGTATATGGGCCTGGAAACCGGCCATGACCGGATTCTAACCGCTATCCGAAAGGGGGCGGACTCAAAGTCCATGATCGAGGCCGGTAGGAAGGTCAGGGAATCCGGCCTCTTTCTTTGCATTACCGTCCTCCTTGGTATCGGAGGGATTGATCTATCCATTGTACATGCCGAGGCTACCGGAGAAGTCTTGACCCGGATGGTTCCGAACCAGATAAGCGTCCTCACCCTGATACTTCTTGAGAACACCTCCCTTTATTCTGATTACGAAAAAGGCATTTTCCACATGCCGGACACCAATGGAATGCTTGAGGAACTGAAAGCTCTGGTATCCAATATCCACGCAGACCGTGTTCAGTTCCAGTCAAACCATGCCTCCAATTATCTGCCGATAAAGGGCCGTCTTTCCCGTGACAAAGGATATATTCTTGATCTTATTGATCAGGCGATTTCAGGAAAAATCGGTCTAAAACCAGAGCATATGAGGGCCTTGTAATATCGATCCTTTTGCAAAAAGACGGAATGACAAGCTGTTGGGACTTTTTACGAGTGCATCAATATCTTAACAAGTTCCAACCGGCCATTGTAATTAACAAAGGCTTAGGGATGTGGAAATAAATAACTTACCCATCTCCCATCCCATCTTCAGGCCATCTTCGATCAAGTAACCATTTTTAAAATCCTCAACGTAGCCCGGCTATGCCTGCGGTTTTAAAAGTGATTACTTAATCGAACCTGACCTAAATCTGAGCGCTATATGGGTAAGTTATTTATTTCCACATCCCTTACTCAAAATAAAACCCGCCTGAATCGCGGAAAAAAAATTATAAACGTTCACAATGTGTAAAAAAGGTTGAAAGTAACACTTCAGGGAATCCATATGACGGAAAATTTAACCGGCAGCGAAAAAAAACAGTTGATTATCGGAATTGACATGGGCACATCTAACCCAGATAAACTGGAAATTTTTAAAGGTCCTGGACTCTGTTCAGTACCCCCCTGAG
>JAYEJK010000201.1:0-3393 GCA_034660535.1 Thermodesulfobacteriota bacterium
CGGCCAGCGCCAACGCCAACGCCAACGCCAAAATATAAGCCGGAACAATCTGTCTCATCAGGGGGATTTTTATAGATCGCATATTCCGTTATTCTCCGTGTATTGATGGGAAATACATTTTTTTAGTCTTTTTTCGCATTTACGTTTGTCCATTATCATCGGAAGGATATCCATTCGGCTTTAATAATAAAATGAAGAGAATCAAGGAGAACGTTTCGGTATCACAGTAAAAAACCGGGCGCGACTGACACTGCACGGCAAAATCATAACAACATATGGTATATAGAGAAAACTACACGTCACAATATGTTGACATTTTCCAATTTCCGGATAAAGATCAGACCAAGAGTAGCAGCGGTAATTTTTTTACTATACGGCTATGCCGGATTCACACATTCATGTTATGAAAAAAGAGGACTATCTTTCAGAAGAGGCTATCATTGTCCGGAATTCGGGTGAGATACCTGAAGTGACATATCACGGCAGCATCTATTATCTTACAAAAGACCCGGAGGGGCCTGGGCTCACTCTTGAGAACGAGGATTTAAGCCGGCTCAAGGATGAAGTGATCCAAGGTTACAGAACCATTCTGCTTAGGGACATGACTCTGGAAAACCGTGATAAGGGACTGTATCGGGGACTGGCAAGATCTATTGCCAACTGGCAGAGATTGTATGAATTTTCCAGGCGGGAGGAGAAAGATGTGAGCATGATCAGGTCTGAGGCGGCCGATGCCCTTAAAAATTTCCTGCATGGTGAGATCTCTGATGTTCAAAATGGATCCATTGCATCCTGCATCAACTGCAGCGCATCCGGATTGGAGGAATTTGCAAAAAATCTGGGTATTGCCCCGGACAGCCTGCCGTCCGGCTGGCTGGAACTAGGGCTCGCTCAAAAATAACTTCACATTTTGATGCGCCGATCCATCCCGCATGGCTGCGTTGCTCGTCGGTTAAACAGCTCTGCTATTCGCCCTCCTCGCGCCTTGCCATGCGGGCGCCTCGACACCTGAAAATGTAAATTTATTTTTGAGCGAACCCCTATGTCAATTGTGGGAATCCGGAATCCAGAAGTCGGAATCCGGTAAAAAATCACATTCGCCCTATTCTTTCAATAAGCGATGTTGACGAATAGGTCTTAACAAGCGGGATGCCGGCGACTTTTCCGCCGGCTGCCATGACTTCTTTTGCGCCCACGATTTCCTCAACAGACCAGTCAGCGCCTTTTACCAGCACATCCGGCATTAGTTCTTTGATCAGGTTCAATGGAGTATCCTCATCAAATACTACCACGTGATCCACGCATCCCAGGGCGGCAAGCATCCTGGCACGATCTTCCAGGCGGTTTACCGGGCGGTCCGGACCCTTTATCGACCTGATTGAGCTGTCGCTGTTAAGTCCTATAATAAGACAATCGCCCTGTTTCCTCGCCGTTTCCAGGTAAGTGACATGGCCAACGTGCATGAGATCAAAACAACCGTTTGTGAATACGACCTTACGGCCAAGTTTTTTATATACGCTTATCCTCTTTTTCAACTCTTCAAATTTCATGATCTTGTCTGAATCATGGAAAGAGTGGGGAGCCGGGGCCACGGAATTAAAACCGGAACGGCTCTTTTCAAGAAGCGCCGGATCAAGCTGAGCGCCGCCGTATTCAGTGGTGTCACCCGCTTCTGCCAGCACTGTGCCGTCCGGCGAGACAATCATGGAATGACCGCCGAATTCAACCCCTTCCGTGGAGCCGCACCGGTTGCACGCTGCAATAAATATCTGGTTCTCAATGGCCCTGGCCCTGATCAGGGTTTGCCAGTGATCCCTTCTGACAGCCGGCCACTGGGCGCTGATTACAAGGAGCCCGGCCCCCAGCGCTACCTGGGTCCCGGCCAGTCCGGGAAAGCGCAGATCAAAACAGACCAGTCCGGCTATCTGCCCGAGCGGAGTCGATATCGGCATGGGATTATCGCCGGGCTCAAAATATTTATCCTCAAACATCGGGGCAAAGAGGCGCTGTTTACGGTATGATCCGTATATCCCGTCAGGGCCGGTGACGTACAGGGTATTGTAGTAGCAGGGATTTTCCCCGGTGCGGTCCTCTTCGGGAAGCGAACCGGCAAAATATATCCCGCCTTCTGATGTCTGATACTTAAGCGCCAGTTCTTTTAAGGCATTAATCGCTTCCGGGGTCCTTTGGGCCAGTTCCGGGAGACGTTTGTAAGCAAATCCTGTTGTCCAAAGTTCGGGCAGAACAACGATTCCCGGCCCGGACGGAGCAAAAGCCGCCGCGCTTTTTCTGACCTGGGCCAGATTTTCATCAAATTCGCCGGCCCTGACGTCGAACTGGAGATATCCTGCAACACAGGGCATTAGCAGGCCGGATGTGTCTTGGTTTGATTCCTTCATCATTTTACCTCTTTACTTACTTCATCCAAACTTGATAGTATAGAAATTTTTTGACCTGTGCAATTGCGCAGAGGCAGAGATATTTTTTCATAAACCGTCATTTCAAATAAACCTTGAACCCGGAACCTATGACATTGATAAAATCAAATGATTACTCCTGACATTTCCAGACGCATTGCGGATCTCTATTCAAGGATGGAATCCGCTTATGACAAGGTGGCCGCAGCCCTTGATTTCTCCTGCAAGGGCTGTCCTGATAACTGCTGCGACAGTTTTTTTCAACACCATACATATGTTGAGTGGGCCTATCTATGGGAAGGCATGAAGACCCTTTCGGAAAAACGACGGAAGAGCCTGATTGAGCGTGCTGAAATCTGTGCAAAAGAGTGCGACGAGACTCTGGCCAAGGGCGAACGACCCTGTGTGATGTGTCCGCTCAATGAAGACGGACTCTGCGTCCTCTATCCTTACAGGCTGATGATCTGTCGCATGCACGGCATACCGTCAAGTTTTATGCGGCCGGACGGCATAAAAATCAGTTTCCCGGGTTGTTTCCGATGCCAGGAACAAGTTGAATCGAAAAATGACACACCTGTACTTGACCGAACTGAACTTTACCGGGAATTGGCCGACCTTGAGGTTTCCCTGCTGGGAGCCCGGAGACACACTATGCCAAAGGTGAAACTAACCCTGGCCCAGATGCTGGTCAAAGGACCGCCCGGGTCGATAGAAGAAACTTGCCCGCCGTGAATTCGGCAACCAACTATACAGACCACGCTTAAAGCGAAGTATGGTTTTGTCCATTAAAGGCAGTTAGGGTCTGGAAAGAGGCATTGTTAATAAAGTATAGATAGCTCGCTATTCCACTTTAACATTAATAACATAACCGATATTTTTAACATTTTAAAACATTTTGAATAACATTTTGATTTTCTTCTAAGTCTTGCAAGAAAATGTCTTAATATGCTGTTGTATCCTTCAACTGTGAATGTTT
>JAYEJK010000202.1:0-13042 GCA_034660535.1 Thermodesulfobacteriota bacterium
AAATTAAAACCAACCCCCAAAGTTTCGCTGATTCGCATAGGATGAACCATCGTCATTCCGGCTAACTATATGCCGGAATGACGAAGAAATTAAGTGTTCTGTGTTTTTGCCTGTAGGGCATTATGTTCAATTACACAGATCGCAAAGTCTCAGCGTCGTAAGGAGCATGATATGGCACAGATAGATGCATTTTTCAAGCTGATGAACGATCAGGGGGCATCCGACCTTCACATGGTCTCCGGCCAGCAGCCTATTCTCAGGATCAGGGGCGATATGGAGAGAGTAAAATACAAGGTCCTTGAAAATGATGAGTTAAAGGCCATGGTCTATGAGATCGTCAGCGAGGAAAAGATCAAGGTTTTTGAAGAGACCGGGGACGTTGACTTCGGATACGAGATCGCGGGCCTTGCCCGTTACCGCGGCAATCTGTTCATGCAAAAATATGGTGTAGGATCTGTGTTCAGAGAGATTCCCAGCGACATACTTACCTGTGACCAACTGGGCCTGCCCAAGGTCATTTCCAAACTGGCCAGTCTGCCCAAGGGGATGGTGCTTGTCACCGGGCCCACCGGCAGTGGTAAGTCGACAACCCTTGCAGCAATCGTTGATGAGGTCAACAAGACTCGTTCCGATCATATTCTGACCGTTGAGGATCCCATAGAGTTTGTTCATAAGAGCCAGAAATGCATTGTGAATCATCGTGAAGTCGGGCTTCACACAAAGAGCTTTGGAGCAGCCCTTCGCGGGGCGCTTCGTGAAGACCCTGATGTCATTCTAGTTGGCGAGATGCGTGACCTGGAGACCATTGCGCTTGCCATGGAAGCAGCTATGACCGGGCATCTCGTGTTCGGGACGCTCCATACCCTGAATGCCTCAAAGACGGTTGACAGGGTAATTGAGATCTTTCCGGCCGACCAGCAGGCCCAGGTGCGCTCCACCCTTGCCGATGCATTAAAGGCCGTGGTTTCCCAGAATCTTTTTAAGCGGGTCGATATCAAAGGACGCTGTGCAGCCCTTGAGATATTGATCTGTACACCTGCGGTTCGGAACCTGATCCGTGAAGGAAAGACATACCAGATTCCGTCTGCCATGCAGACCGGAAAGAAATTCGGCATGCAGACCTTAGATGATGCCATCATGGAGTTCCTGCAAAAGGGGTGGATTTCACCCGAGGCCGCATACACGAATTGTATAGAAAAGAGCAAGTTTGTCCAATTTTTGAAAAAACCTCCTGTTGACTTCACGGACGTGTAAACTGAATGATGAATGCTGAATGATGAATAACAATGGCTGAAGGTAATTTTTCCATATTCATCATTCATAATTCAGCATTCATCATTCAGTCACGTAGTTTATGACTGACATTTTATTGTCATTTATAACAAACGACACGGTTCCTTCGTGGGCTGTGTTGAATACCTTGATTCCGGATTCACGGCTTCTTATAACCATTTTCGGGTCCGGGAAGATGTTCGGTCGGTATGATCCTGCTGAAATCACCATGTATTGTGGTGAAACCGCTTTCAGGAATTGATCGGAATTGGATGTCCCGCTTCCGTGATGGGGCGACAGGAGAACGTCTGCGTCAAGTTCCCTTTTTCGTTTAATCAGTATCTCTTCCGCTTCTCTTTCGATATCTCCTGGAAAAAGAAAGGAATAAGGGCTGCAGTCAAGTCTTAAAACAAGGCTTTGGTTGTTGCTGTTTGCGATTTTAGGCCGGTTGGAGTTATCCTCTTGATTGTTGTCGGCAAGGTGCAACGCCGACACGCATTTAAGTTCCGTTTCCTCATCTCGGAATATAACGGTTCCGGCCCTGGGCGTTTTTATTTCTATTCCCAGCCGATTCGCCAGTCTGATAAGTTTTTTAAACCCGGCGCCCTGACTGATATCTCCGTTTATCCACAATGTTTCAGGTTTAAATCTCTTTAGTATAAAAAAGAGTCCATTGTAATGATCTGAATTGGGATGACTTATGATCACGGAGTTCAGACGGCTGATACGCTGTTTCCAGAGAAATGGTCCGATGACACGGTCGCCTACATTGTACCGGCCCGAGCCTGCTGATCCCCCGTCGATCAGGATAGTCCGGCCGTGTGGCAGATGAAGTACCGCTGATGCGCCCTGGCCCACATCGAGAATTGTTACGGAGGTTGCACAAGATTTATCTCTTGCAGCCTTTTGAATCACCGGCACGCTGATAATCGTGACAAGAGAAAGCATGGTAACGATTGATGCGGCCCGAGTTTTTTTCAGCAAGGCAAGGCTTGCCAGGAAGATGTAGTAGCAGATCACTTCCGGCACTGTTGGAGTGGAGACCCAGATGGAACTGAAGGGAAGATCGGCAAGGAGTTCAGCAGCCTTGTCGGCAGCCAGAAGGCCCCAGCAGCCGATCTTTATCAGACATGCTGCGATTTGAGGGAATAGAGGGATCAAAAGAGATGCGAGAAGACCAATGATCAATGCCCAGAAACACAACAAGGGTTCCACAATCAGAGTGGAAATAGGACTGACAGGCGAAAACCTGTTGAAATTGTACATGAGAAGCGGCATGGTCCCGAGCATGGCGGCTATGGAGAGGCAGATGGAGGCAAGCGCCCATTTTTTTATTCCGGCAGGCTTTGGAGATTTGTTGCCCTCCCCGGGCGAAAAGGGGCCCAGCAGTCCTGAGATGGCGGGGAAAATGAGGGCGATTGAGATTACTGCCGCAAAAGAGAGCTGGAATGAGACCGTGTACAGGCCTGTCGGGTTCAGGGTGAGGATGATTAAGGCGGCGATCGCGATATTGGTGGAAATAGACCATTGGGAATCGAATAGCAGGGCCATGACAAAGACTGATGTCATTATGAGGGCGCGTACGACAGGGGTCTGAAATCCGGCAATCAGGGCATAGGATGCAAGAAATGGAAGGGCCAGGAAAGCCGCTGTTTTCAGGGCCGGGATATGCAGAAGCAGCCATTCTGATCTTTTGAGCAGCCATGTGATGGAAAAAGTGATGAAGAGCGCGAGCAGGCCCATATGCAGCCCGGAAATTGCAAGGAGATGAACGCACCCGGCTGTACGGAAGTTCTCGATTTGATCCGGAGGAACACCGCTTCTGTCTCCGGTCAGGATGGCCTGGTAAAGTCCCATGACCCTTTTATCCGCCGTGTTTGCAAGAAAATCGTTGATTTTTTTGCGCGCTCTTTCAGGTGAAAACCGAATTCTGTGAAACAGGGGAGATGGGGAGAGGTTGTGGACTTCTGTCAGCAGGCCGGGAGAACGAATCCACCCTGTAACCAGGATCGATTTTAAGGCCAGAAATTGTTTTAGATCAAATGTCCCGGGCGTGGTATTGGATCGGACTCCGGAGAGGATGGCCCTGGCCATGAATCGATCACCGGGGATCAGGTCTGGAGGAGGATTTCCATTAAAAGAAAGTTGGACAAGCCCGGTGGAATCGGTGGTCCCGCCTGGATGAGTAAGTCTTTCAACTTTCATGAGGAGTCTGCTTTTTTTTGGGCCCACTGCCGGACTTTCCATCAAGATGCCGGTCAGGCTTACTTCCCGCCTCTCTTCTATCTGACTGTAAATGTGTAGAGGGTTGTCGGGAAGGTCCAGAAAAGGGCGGACGTGCAACGAACCGACAAGAAAGAAGAGAGGGAGAGTAAGAATAGAGGCGATAAAAGGAATTTGCTTCAGGTGTAAAGCCAGGATGGCAAGGGAAAGTGCTGCAACAAGAATCCAGGCTGCAGGCCCGGATGGGACATACCGGACATTGGTCATTCCGATTCCGGCCGCAAAGGATATGACCGCGGGAATCAGAAAGGCCGGGCCGGGCTTAGTAATGATGAATGATGAGTGATGAATGATGAATGATGTTGGGTTTCACAGGCCCTGACCCGGAATCAATCAAGAAAGTGCTTGAGTTTGTCTCGTCTGCTCGAATGACGCAGCCGGTTCAATGCCTTTTTTTCGATCTGCCTGATACGTTCCCTGGAAACGTTGAATCTCTTGCCGATTTCCTCCAGTGTGAATTCAGCGCGCTCTCCAATTCCGAAACGAAGGCGTATAATCTTTTCTTCCCGCGGGCTCAAGGTCGCCAGGATGCTCGTAACACGTTCAGTAAGTTCCTGGCTTTTAACAGCCTCGTAAGGGGAGACTGATTCCTGGTTTTCAAGGAAATCTCCCAGCGTGCTGTCGTCGTCTCCAACAGGGGTTTCCAGTGAGATCGGTTCCCGGGATGCCTCCAGAATCGCCAGGATTTTATCCATAGGCAGTCCTGTCTTGGTCGAGATCTCAAGGGGAGAAGGTTCTCTGCCGAGTTCCTTGAGCAGCGAGTAAAAGGCCTTGAAGAACTGGCTTCTCAATTCCAGGAAATGAACAGGGAGACGAATTGTTCTGGTCTTGTCCAGGATGGCCCTGGTAATGGCCTGCCGAATCCACCAACTGGCGTAAGTGCTGAACTTGTTCCCCTTGGTGTAGTCAAAACGGAATACCGCGCGCATCAGGCCCAGGTTGCCTTCCTGAATAAGGTCGGCAAGGCTCAGTCCCTGGTGCATGTATCTCTTGGCAATACTCACAACCAGCCGCAGGTTGGCCTTGATCATGGCGTCCTTGGCCGCCTCAATGGAGATCGTGTAAATCTCTATGTTATTGTGGAGATTCTGCAGCGACTTATAGTTCTGGTATTTTTCGCAGGCGTTTTCAACGGATCGTCTCAGAAAGTTAAGATGTTGCTTCTTGGGTTTCAGGGAAGGATCTCTTTTTTCCCATAGCTCTATCCTCTTGATTAAAAGCGTCATTTCCGGGGTGCCGGACACATCTTTTCTTATTGCTCTGATAATGGCATCAAAGCCCTGCCGGATGGTCTTGCTGTACTTCTCTTCTTCCTCAGGGGTCAGGAGTTCGAACCTTCCCATTTCGCGCAGGTAGGTGGTAGTAGTTTCCTCAAGTTCATGAGGTTCCTCTTTTACCGTGGCTGCTTTCTCTTTTTCCTTGCCTTCCGGTCCAACGGTTTTGGATTCAGCATCTTCCTTGTTACGGTCCTTCTGCTTCTGAGTGACGACTTCAATGTCATTTTCACCCAGGAAGTCGAGTATCTCTTCCATGGCGGCAGGGTCGAAAATGCCGTTTGGTATAAGGTCATTTAAGTAGGTATAAGAGATGGAGCCTTCACTTTTTCCGACTTTGAGCAGTTTTTCTTTAATATCGGCAAGCACTGGTTGAGATCTCCTGTGATTATCAATACGGATTAAATTTTAGAGGCTCATGTATCCACGCAAAACTTGGCAACATAATTTCTTTTATCAAAATAGGCAACACAATAACAGAGAAAAAAATTAAAAATGAAACCGACCCTAGAATAGGGGAATGCAATTTCCGCTTCCCGGCTTGACATTTCCCGCCAACCTGCGTAAGAGATTTATGCTATGAGTTTCTTTAATCGTTTTCCTTTTACTTTAAATATTCAAACCGACCGTGACGAAGTTCCCTTGCCCGGTGTAGACCAGCGGTCTCAGGTTGGAGAGGCCGTGAGGGAGTGCGAGAGTGTGGTCTGTAATAAATTGGTGCGCAAGGTTCCTCAAACACGTGAGATTTTTGACGGGGAATGGGGCGGCCGTGAGGTGATTGTCAAGCTGTTCCTTGGAGGCAAGAGGAGCGAAGGCCGCGTAAAGCGAGAGTGGGACGGGCTTAAAAAGTTGCAGGCCCTTGGCATTTTTGCCCCTTTGTCACTGTTTCGCGGGAAGACGGAAGAAGGGGCTTTTGCCCTGGTCGTGGAAAAAATTTTGGATGCAGAGACTGTCAGGGAGCTTTGGGCCGGCTCCGAAGAGCTTGCTCGGAAAATAGAATGGCTCAGACTCATTTTTATTGAACTTGCCGGGCAACATGAAAAGGGGGTCATCCAGAAGGACCTCCATTTTGGAAATTTTCTTCTTAAAGGCGGGGACCTTTACTCTCTGGATCCGGCTGAGATGAAGTTTTCAGCCTCGCCGGTCGCAAGAAAGGCCGCGGTTTCTCACCTTGCAACTTTGACTACTCATATGCTCCGTATAGATTCCGAAACTGTATGGGAACTTCTGGATCTTTACATGAAGAGACGTGGATGGAGGCTCGATAAAAAGGACGTGATACTGTTTGAGGAAAAACTGGCCGCTTACAGCAGGATATGGCTGAAAAAAACACTCAAAAAGAATTTAAGATCCAATTCAAGGCTAATTCGGTTGAATGGACCGGGTTTTACGGCCATTTTTGACAGGGGGTTTCAAAGCGGAGCTGATCCTGTTGAATTCATAGAAAATATCGATCGGTTAATGAAACAGGGGCACGGGGTGAAAACATGTGTAAATAAGGCGACAACCTTTCGGTTGAGTTGGAACGGAAGGAAATTTACGGCAACGGCATGGGAGCACACGCTCATTTTCAGTCGCCTTGCCCATTTTATAACCGGTACACCGGCCCGTAGGGGTTGGCTGGAAGGCTACCGTCTTTTATTGCTGGGTCATGAGACACCAAAACCGCTGGCATGTATTGAAAAAGGGCCAAAGGGATTCCGGAACAGGTCTTTTCTGATTACAGAGATACCTAAGCCGGCAGAGCCGGAAATTACGAATTAGAAATTATGAATTACGAATCGTGGATGATATCATTTTAAACCACCAGCAACTCACAACATACACGCTTTTGCCCCCTGCAAGAGGGGATAAACTTCGATGTTTCTGACTTAGTGTCTAATTCCTAATTCCTAATTCCTAATTCTTAATTCCTAATTAGCCCCTTCAAGCCCGGATTCTTTATTGCCGACATCGGGGTCATATTGAGACCTGTATTTGGCCTTTAGGTTGTAAAGGGTGTCCAGGTATTCATCCTTGTGGACCAGCTTCCTGGCAGGTTCCATTTCCTGGATGGTCGTATTGATCGGATATCTTATGTCAAACCCGTATTTATTCATCACTTGGGTGTTGGCCCGGTCCAGTATCCGGACGCAGTAATATTTTGTCAGGACCCGGATCCGTGACTCCCTTCTGAAGAGGTAGGACTGGCCGCCCAGCGTGTTTAAAAAGAACCCGGCATATTCGTAAAGGGTCTCAAGGGGCAGCCTGATAGTGACCTCGTTTTTTTTACACTGCCCCGCCATAATCGACCATTCGTGGAAAAGGGCCAGGGTCGGTTCGATCATGTCCGATTCTTTGGTCATGATTTCCTTAAGCAGGGACATATTTTTTTTGCCAAAAATCCTGAAAAAGTGGGTTGTGTTGTTTAAAATCATGAAAAGACTGTCTGTTTCCCGAACAACCGCAGGCGGGTTGGCAATCAGCTTTTCAATGATTTTTGCAAACGTCTTCCGGGTACCTCCTTCAAGTTCATATGCCTTGATATAGTCCTGTTCGTCAAGATGTCTGAAAAAGTCAGGGATGTCTGCCGTCAGTTGTCTGCACCGACTTTCCACCGGATTCTCAGTGATTGCTGCCTCCTGTTCCGGCAAAATCGCCGGTTCTTTTTCAGCAGGATATGTCTCAGAGACAGCCGGCTCCGGGCCGAGTCTCTTCTCCAGGCAGGCAATCTCTTTTTCCAGCAGCTCGATTTTTTTCTCCAGCCTGAGCTTTTCCTCGTCCACAGCCATTCTGTCCCTTGTTCCGACAAGATCGTCCCATTTGAAGTACAAGACCCCCAGAACAATTGCAGCTATAATCAGGAAAATGATAGTGTTGTAATTATTTTTTTTTCGTGCGGTGCGTATTCGAGTCATGATGATTCAATAGTGTCAGTAGGGAAGAGATGGATTTTTTTACAAGATTATCAATTTTATCTCGGATGGCTTAACAGGTCAAACGAAATATCCGGATATCCGTTTCCTCTTGACTTTTTGTGCTGATCCAGGTAGCTGATTTGCCGGGAGGAGAATATGAACGAGTGTAAATATTCGGCTTGATGCCGAAAAATAGCTGGAACCACCAAATTGTAAATGTTCGGCAGCGCACCCCAAGGGCACTTCCTGTGGAGTGCTGCCGAATATTTACGAACGAGTTGTCAGGAGACTCTGCTGTGGGCGGAAAAATTTGTGTCGCAATCGGCTTTGGCACATTAGCCGAATCGATTGCCGCGGCAAAACAGGCGGAAAAAGAGGCTGACGTAATAGAGATCCGGCTTGACTCTATTTCGGATCCCCGGATTGCCCCTTTTATGGATGCGATCGCCACACCACTTCTTTTTACGAACCGGCCGGATTGGGAAGGAGGTCTGTTTGCCGGTGAAGAAGAGGAGAGAATCGGACTGTTGCTGGAGGCTGTTCGGGCGGGTGCGGCATTTGTGGATATTGAACTGAGATCCGACCGGTCCTCGCGGGAACGGATTCTGGATGAGGTGAGAAGGGGGAGCAATACCCGGGTGGTTATCTCATGGCACGATTTTTCCGGGACCCCGTCGGTAACGGACCTTGAGCGAGTATTTCAGGATCAGTCCGAGAGCGGTGCTCATATAGGAAAGATTGTGTGCATGGCGCACGGTTATGAGGATGTGCTTAAGGTTCTGAATCTGCAGTTATCGGCAACCGAAGCGGATTTCCCTCTGATTGCGTTTAGTATGGGTAGAGCAGGAGTGATCAGCAGGGCGGCTACTCTGGAACTGGGTGGATTTATGACCTATGCCGCTTCCGACACCGGAAAAATCACGGCTCCGGGCCAGTTATCCGTATCGGCCCTCCGTTCAATACTTAACGCGATTGCGGATTCCGGGTGATTTGTGACCTTTATACAAGAACCCGGAATTCTCCCTTTCCGAGGAGATCATGAAGGTGGATGATCCCGACCAGATTGTTTTTTTTGTTTTTTACCGGAAGAATCGTGATTTCATGACGCTGCATGATACTCAATGCATCCGCAGCCATCAGGTCTTCCTCAATTGATTTTGGATCCGAAGTCATTACATCGGACGCATTCAAGGTGTCAAGATCCCTGGATTTGTTGACCATGCGGCGAATGTCCCCGTCCGTAAGTATTCCGGCCACATCGTCCTGGTTTTTCATTATTAATACAGCGCCGATATTCATTTCATTCAAGACCGAGATCGCATCGAGCAACGAGGCATCCGCCCGGACCCTGGGAATCTGTTTATCGATGAGCATTACCTCTGACACACTGACCTTTAGACGTTCACCCAATTTGCCGGCCGGGTGGTTTCTTCTGAAATCACGTTGTTCAAACTTTTTTTTATCCAGAAGTACAACAGCAAGCGCATCGCCCATTGCCAGCGCCGCAGTCGTGCTGGCCGTGGGAACAACCCCAAGTGAGCACGCTTCCCTTGGAACTGAAACGTTTAAAACGGCATCTGCGGAATCTGCCAGGCTGGAATTTACGCCTCCTGTTATTGCAATTATTTTCACCCCCCTCTTTTTCAGGTTGGGCATGAGGGTATTCATCTCAGCCGTTTCTCCGCTGTAAGAGATTGCGAGAACCACATCACCCGGATTTACAATTCCAAGATCACCGTGCATGGCCTCCACTGGATGAAGGAAGAGGGACGGCGTGCCTGTGCTGTTGAAAGTGGCTGCGATTTTCTGGCCGATTAGTCCGGATTTTCCAATGCCCGTGATGATCACGCGGCCCAGGCATTCCATTATCAGGTCAACTGCCTTTAAAAAATCAGGACCTATCCGGTCCAAAAGGGAAAGAATTCCTTCCGCTTCGATTTTTAAGACTTTTTTTGCCTGTGAAATTGACATTGAATCAGATTCTCAGTAACTGTCCAGGGCCAGTTTGTGAAATTCATTGTCAGGGGGGATCGGGTAATCACCATTAAAACAGGCCAGGCAGAAGGTATCCGCGTCCTGGCGGGTTGCTTCCACAAGTCCTTCCAGGCTCAGATAGGAAAGGGTGTCAAGTCCCAGATAATCCCTGATATTGTCGATTGATTTTGAGGCTGCGATCAATTCCCCGCCGGATGGGAAGTCTATCCCGAAATAGCAGGGATATCGGTGAGGCGGGCAGCTTACACACATGTGCACTTCTTTGACACCGGCATCCCGGAGGGAACGTACCCTGCTTCTTCCCGTTGTTCCCCTGATGATTGAATCTTCGATAATGATTACCCGTTTGCCTTTGAGAAAGGAACGGACAGGGTTTAATTTTACTTTGACGCTGAAGTCCCGCATTGACTGCGTGGGCTGAATGAATGTGCGGCCAACGTAATGATTTCTGATAACCCCCATCTCAAGCGGGAGTCCGGAAGTCTGGGAATATCCTATCGCAGCGTAATTGCCTGAATCCGGAAACGGCATCACGAAATCGGCATCAATTCCGGTTTCCTTTGCCAGAATGTTGCCCATTCTTTTTCGGCAGTTATAAACATTGATCCCAAAGATTTCACTGTCAGGCCGGGCAAAATAGACATGCTCGAATATGCAGTAACTCTTTCTCGGTTCCGGAGGCATGAAAAGTGATTTCAGCCCGTTCTCCTTGTCTATGATCAGGATCTCGCCCGGTTCAACATCCCGTATGTATTCAGCTCCGACCAGATCCAGGGCGCATGTTTCCGATGCCACTATGTAGGAATTCGTGGTACTGTTCAGTTTTCCCAGGCATAACGGCCTGAATCCCAAGGGATCCCGTACCGCGATGAGTTTGTCCCTGGTCATGAGAATAAGAGAATAGGCTCCCTGGATTTTTTGAAATGTGTTCAGAATCGCCTTTTCGATATCCTTGTCGCAGTATCGTGCCAGCAGGTGAATCACTACCTCGCTGTCCATAGTAGACTGAAAAATCGAACCCCTTTTTTCCAACTCGTCTCGCAGAGCGCGTATATTGACAAGGTTGCCGTTGTGGGCGACTGCCACAAAGTTGCCTTGGTGAACGGCGGTAAAAGGCTGAACGTTCTGTGCTATGGAGGCGCCGGTGGTGGAATATCGGACGTGCCCAAGTGAAATATGGCCGTTCAACTGTTGCAGCGTCTTTTCGCGAAACACCTCGGAGACCAGTCCCATGTCCTTGTGTTGAGCAATTTTTTTTTCGTCGCTCACTACAATGCCGGCGCTTTCCTGGCCGCGGTGCTGCAGGGCGTAAAGACCGAAATATGTTAATTTGGCTGCGTCAGGATGTCCGAAGATTCCGCAGACCCCGCATTCTTCATGGGGATGCAGTGAGAATTCAGCATCGGTCGTCATTATGCCTTGTCCTTTAAATGAACAAAGATTAACAGAGTCTAACCCAGATAAACTGGAATTTTTTAAAGGTCCTGGACTATTTTCAGTACCCCCCTGAGGGGTATAAAAAACAAGAAAATTACCACTAAGGCACTAAAAAAAGCATGTCCTATGAAAAAAAAGCAACAATATTACTCTGTTTTGATTTGATATGAAACATTTTTTTTATCAAAGGCGAAGTTATGGCTGATTTTATTTTTCAGGCCTGAACCCTGAACCTTCACGTCTTCCTGGCCGGGTTGTCGCAAATCATATAGCAGGGGCATTCTTGACTGCATGTGTCGGTTTTGCCGTTGGCCAGGCTTGCAATACACTTTTCAAATGCCTTGCCCATTTCTTGAAGTTTCCGACTGACCTTTTCCGGTATTTTGATGAATTCCATGCCGATCTCATAAACTCCGCGTTTTTGTCGGGTCCAGACGACTTTAGCATCCATTTCAGTTCTCCCGATGGCCGGAAGATCCATGTTGAGCGACAGCACCAAATTTTCATCTATCGGCGCAAATGTGATGAGTCTCATTCCGCAGGCGCTGATATCTACAATTACTCCGGGTATGGCAGTCTCAGCGACCGCGTCGGGCGGCGCGATAAAAATGTCCACCGGTTCGGAAAGCCTTTTAACAACAGGAAAACGTTTGTGTTTCCTACGCTCTGCTATTTTCATTGTTAGTTATTCTCCATTTTGTGTCTTGCCGAATGTTAATTCATTCCTCATCCCTTACCTTTCCATAATATTCTTTCAGCCGGTCAAACGCAGCGTTGTAGATCTGCATGATTTCTTTGGATGTTTTCAGTTTCTCCGGGTCATTTATGAATTTATCGGAATGATATTTTTTTATCTCCCGGTTACGGGCCTTGCGGACTTCGTCCAGGGATGAGGGCGGAGTCAGGTCGAACAGTGCCAGATTTTCAACGAACCGGGCCTCTATATCCGGACAGGTTTCCGTATCATTACTGAATCCATGTCGCTTCCGGTTTCCTTGCCTGGTTTCCTGTTGTCCGGAACCAGTGGACCGTTCTTTTTGATTGTCAAAAAAAGAGTTGAATTTCTCCCAAATTCGGTCAAAATTCTCATCCCCAAATTCACGGGAAAATGAGCTGTCCCGGTTTTTTAAAAGTCTTTTAATGACGTTGGTGTTTTTCAGGCCGTATGCCATAGCGACACGGCACAGCCTGTCAAAAATGTCTCTCATATTTGTTCGTCTTATAAATTCAGTGCAATATTTTTCGATTTTCTTTCACACTGCACCTTTTTACATTTCATCTTTAAAGGTGGCAAGAAAAAATAAATTGGTCACTTTTGCGCTTGGAGTCAGGCCGGATTCTATCTATCCGATTGGTAATCGTTTAAAGGAACCCCATCCGGAGTCTACGCTTGCCTGGGGCGCCTGGGAACGATTACAAAAAATACTATGCATTTGGATGGTTCCCCGCTTTATGGTATAGATTATTAGTGCCTTAGAAAATATTTTCTGCGCGTTTCCGGCAGGGTTTTTGCCACCCCGTGATCGGTTACGCCAAAAGAAGGAGGAGACCCCTGATGTCAAATGATAACAGAAAACATCCGAGAGTCGATATTCTCAATCTTGTGTCTTATGATTGCATTGATGATGACGGCAACCATGCGCTGCAGGGGATGGGAAGGATCCTGGACATAAGCCGGGGGGCGTCAGGCTTGAAACCCATGTCCCGGTTGAATCCAGGTCTAGAGTGATTATGAAGATCGGATTTAAGGATGAAATAATTCTGATTATAACGGATTTGGGGGAGGCGATGGGTGATGGGTGGCATGGACAAACTTGTTTGTCCGTGTCTCCTTTTTGGCTCGGTGACCAGGCGATTTCATAAATGCGCATGACTCGAATCATT
>JAYEJK010000203.1:0-13019 GCA_034660535.1 Thermodesulfobacteriota bacterium
TTCCTCACTTTGCATTGACGTTTTTTGCACGGACAAACAAGTTTGTCCATGCCACCCATCAGGCAGTTACAAAAAATGGTGCAAGGCTTTCCTCCCCCAAATCCGTTATAATCAGGAATTTTTTAAAAAAAATACGAGTTGGTATATTATAATCCATGTTGCCAACGAACAGCGGGATGCTTAAATTATTTTTTTGTATCGGAGAAACAAAGTTTCGCTGATTCGCATAGGATGAACCATCGTCATTCCGGCTAACTACATGCCGGAATGACGAAGAAATTAATTGTTCTGTGTTTTTGCCCAAAGGGCATTATGTTTTTTCCTCTCTGATCCTTATTATTACCAGATTTCGATCAATGCATGAAGTCAACATGGATTGAGATTCATTCGTAGTTTTTTTGGAGTTTAAGAATGAACTATTATAAAGTTCTGGGCGTGTCAAAAGGCGCGTCCGGTGATGAGATAAAAAAGGCCTATCGCAAATTAGCCCTCAAGTACCATCCGGACCAGAACCTGGGTGACAAGCAGGCGGAAGAAAAGTTCAAAGAGGTCAACGAGGCATATGCGGTCCTGTCCGACACGGAGAAACGTCGTCAGTACGACACATTCGGCGAAGCTGGTTTCCAGCAGCGTTTCAGCCGGGAAGACATTTTCCGGAATTTTGATATGGGATCCATTTTCAGGGAGTTCGGGGTTAACTTTGGCGGCGGCGGAATGGGCGGTTTTCAACGGGCCGGGGCAGGAGGCAGTCCTTTTGATGCGTTTTTTAAGCAGACCGGGGGGATGAAAGGCGGACCCCGGGGATTCCAGTCCGGCTTTGGCGGAGGATGCGGTCGCACTGCCCGGCCCGTTAAAGGCAGTGATTTCAGCATGGATCTGCCGGTCTCATTAAATGATGTGTTGACCGGCGGGGAGAAAACTATTGTGCTTGGACGCGGGCCGGAAGAGGACAAGGTTTCCGTCAAGATCCCGATGGGTATCAGCGCGGGAAAAAAATTGAGGATTACGGAAAAAGGCTCCCCATCTCCCATGGGTGGAGCGCCAGGTGATCTCTATCTTCGCATAATGATGCAGTATCACCCCGATTTTACGAGGGATGGAAATAATCTTGTGACGAAAAAAGAGATCCCGTACAGTTCAGCGGTCCTGGGAGCCGAAATCTCCATCACAAACCTGGAACAAAAGCAACTGAAAGTCAGGGTGCCTGCCGGTATCCAGTCGCATGGCAAACTGCGTCTCAAGGGACACGGGCTCCCCTCCGGGCCCGGCGGCTCAAGGGGCGACCTCATTGTCAATATTTCAGTCACAGTGCCGAAAGAGTTGAGCAAAAAACAGGAAAGCCTGATTAAAAAAATGGCAAAGGCAGGGCTTTAGCGCTTTGGGCCGTAAGGCCGGAATCATTTTCACAGGGGTCAGGGGTTAGAAAGAACGATCTAACCCAGATAAACTGGAATTTTTAAAGGTCCTGGACTCTGTTCAGTACCCCCTTGAGGGGTATAAAAAACAAGAAAATAACCGCTAAGGTACTAATTTAGTCCCGGTCAGCCGTTCCAGGGCTTCCAGGTACCTTGATGTGGTTTTATCGATGATTTCTTTTGGGAGATCCGGGGGGGGCGGGGTCTTTGGCCAGTCCAGGGAGGAGAGGTAATCCCTTAAGAACTGTTTGTCAAAACTCGGCTGTCCGCCTCCGGCCCGGTATTGGTCGTGGGGCCAGAATCGTGACGAGTCAGGGGTCAGGACCTCGTCAATCAAAATCAGTTCACCATTGTACAAGCCTAATTCAAATTTTGTGTCCGCAATAATTATTCCCTTGCCCAGAGCATAGTCTGCCGCCTTTTGATACAGCTGGATGCAGACATCGGCGATTTTTTCGGTCTCATCTTTTCCCATCAGGTTTTCCATCTGTTCAAGAGAGATATTTTCATCATGCAGCCCCTGTTCAGCCTTGGTAGAAGGCGTGAACAACGGTTCAGGCAACTTTTCCGATTCCTTCATGCCGGCCGGCAGAGTGAACCCGCAGACGTTTCTATCCTTTTGGTAGGCCTTCCAGAATGAGCCGGATATGTATCCCCTGACAATGCATTCCACGGGAAGGGGTTTTGCCTTCTTTACAAGCATGCTGCGTCTCTTAAGCTGGTCGTGGTACGCGGAGCATTTTTCAGGGTATTTATTTACATCCGCCGTGATCAGGTGATTCGGGATGATCTCTTTTAAATATTCGAACCAGAAGAGAGAGAGGCTTGTAAGAATCCTTCCCTTGTGGATAATGGCATCATTCATAACCACGTCATATGCAGAGATGCGGTCGGTTGCCACCATCAGCAGTTTGTCGTCCAGTTCATAGAGATCCCGGACTTTGCCCCGATGGATCAGATTTAAGTTGTCAAAATTGGTTTTAAGTAATGGTTTTGCAGTCATTTTGTGTCCATTTACGGCATTGGTGGTGTTGCGCCGGGCATGGAGGCCACGTAAGCGCCGCGCTGATTGGCTCGGGCCAGGCAATCGGGCCATGGTCTGTTATTGATATAGCCCTGTATCAGGGTAGCGAAAAATGCATCGCCCGCTCCTACGGTATCGGCAACTTTTACAACTGTTCCAGGATGTTCAAAGTAATTGTCGGGAGTGACCAGCCATGCGCCTGATGCGCCTTCCGTAACAGTTATTACCGAGATGTTGAAGGCTTTAAGCAGTTCCCCGGCACAAGATTTTTTGTCCTTGGTTTCGACATTGGCCCATCCAGCGATTTGGACCAGTTCTTCGTGGTTCATTTTTACAAGATCAGCGGCTTTTAAAGATTTAAGTACAAGCTCCGGCGTTGTAAACGGCGGCCTCAGGTTAACGTCGTAAAAGCGCATCGAGGCCTTGTTCCGAAGGGCTCGGATCGCATTGCGACTTCTTTCGTTTCTTTGGGCAAGTGTTCCGAACACAATCTGGAATGGTTCCTCTCCGGCAAGGCTGAGCGCATCTTCCGTGTCGATATTGTCCCAGGCCGCAGGGGCCACGATGTCGAAATGAGGTTCATTATGCTCATCCACGGTCACGTTTACCCGTCCTGTGGGGAGCTGTCCGTCCTTCTGGATTCCCTCTAAAGGCAGTCCAAGGCCGGCAAGTTGTGTAATGGTTGCCTCGCCGAGTTTATCGGTCCCGATGCGTGTAATGACCTTTACATCCACACCCAGAGAGCGCAAATGATACGCCACGTTGACAGGCGCCCCGCCTAGGACCTGCCTGTCCGGGAACATATCCCATACAACCTCTCCGATCGAGATAATCATGTCTATTTTCCTTAAGCCAGGTAATCGTAGAACCCAAATGTACTATTCATAATTCATCATTCAATCTGCTTGGCTCTTGTAATGAAAAAGAGATGATAAAGCAAGTGGCAATACTGGGCAAGTCTTGATTTTGCTTGTTCGGATGTTGAATACCGCCAGAATCCATATACCTTTGTGAGCCGGGTCAGCCGGTTGCAGTACAGTTCCCATGTAAAATTTGTTTGGGCACGCTTTATCCCACGATTTGAGAGTTTTTCCCAGTGCTTTGGGTTTTCCAGGGATTTCGCGATGAACTCATATATTTTTTCAGTCATGGAATCGTAGTCGGTTGGGTTTATAAGAAAGCCGCTCTTTTCGTCTTCGATGATTTCCAGCGGCCCGCCGAACTGGGTGGCAAACACGGGCAGTCCGGAATGCATAGCTTCAAGGATTGTCAGACCAAAGGCCTCAAACAGTGCGGGCTGGACAAAGACGCCTTTCCTGTCGGCTATAACCCGGTAGACCTCGCCGGTGTCTTCTTTGGAGAGGAATTTGCCCAGCCAGCGGATTCGGCCCGTCAGCTCATATTTTTCGATCAGGCCGTGCATCTTCCGGATTTCTTCCGCCTCTTCGCCGTCTTGTGAAAGATTGGGATCAATAACACTTGCGATAATTATGACGTTTGCAAGTTCCCTCAATCCTTTGTTTTGGCCAAAGGCCTCGACAAAGCCTGTCAGGTTTTTGATATGGTCAAGCCTTGCAATCGAGAAGAGGGGGATTTTTTCAGGATTGTCAAGATGGCCGAAACACTCTTCATCTTCCAGCTCAAAGAGCAATTTGTTTATCCATTTCGTTTTATCGGCCTGTCTCCGTTTAGTGGCCCGGCAGGGGAAGAAGATGTCTTCGTTTACACCAGGCGGGATAACATTGAACCGTGGGTGAAAGAGATTGATCCCGCTGTTCACCTTCATCAGTCCGGGCATTGTAAAGAACTGGTATGATTCGTACTGGCCGATTGAACTGTCTGTGCCAGTGATCTCCTGGCTCGTGCTGGTTATAATAAAGTCAGCCAGATTCATGGAAATGAGATCAGCCATGAACTGCACTGAGAAGTTATATTCATTTTCAAAATTTTTCCAGAAGAGGTCGCTGAACAGATATTTTGATTTTTCAAGGGCATGCGCGATGTTGCACTGAATGACGCCCATTCTTTTGGAGAGTAAGGTTGCTACCATGTTTCCGTCTGAGTAATTACCCAAGATAAGATCAGGACGACCCTGCAGTTCGGCTCGGATTTCTATCTCAACATCAATGGCGAAACGGTCAAGATAGGGCCAGATCCTAAATCTCGATATCCAATGCGGCACGATCTCTCCGGCCTGATCCCTGAAAGGAACACGGAGAATCCAGACGTTGTGCGCGTCATCTACTTTTTCAAGCCTCTGGTCGGATGTTGTGCCCTCGTTTTCCGGGATCAATCTTGTGATGATCAGGATCTTCGGCTCAATATGAAGGCCGGCAAGTTCCATGTCTTTTTTCAGGTAACGTTCAAGCGCCCTGGCCTGGTCCAGGATGTAGACAACCTGGCCCCCGGTATCAGGGCGTCCCAGGACATCTTTTTGCCCGAACCAGCCGTGGGGAGAGATCATAACAACCTTTGAGATCATGGGAATCCTGGCCAGAAATTCTTCCATGATCTTCCCGTCAGGCTGTTCCAGGATGTCCTGCAGCAGGTTGATTGTCTCAAGCATCCGTTCCGCCGTGTCTCCCCATCCATCCAGGAATCCCATGGCCTTGAGCTTTTTTTTCAGACGGTCAAGGTCTTGAGGGTGGTCGCAACGTTCGAGAAAATCCACAGTATCCTCAAGAGCCCCTTCAAGTCCCTTTGTGTTGCGAATTATTTTTCCGTCCAGCAGTAGTTGTCGGCCGTGAAGGTGATGGAGTTTTAAAAATTCGTAAAGTGCATGGTTCCATTTTTCGGCCTGTCTGATAAGGTTGCCGGACATGTACCTGTTTAAGTGAATGATTCCGTTTCCGATCGTGTCCGGATCTTTAAGGTTTGGGCCGTAATCATAAAACGGTTCCAGATTAATCTCCATTGTCTGATGATGAGGCTTCAGATCAGGGCACATTTCCCGTTCCTTGATGGAGAGGAACTTTTCTATTGTCATCTGTTGCAGGATGGGGTCTGAGCCGGTAAAGGTGTAAATACGGCAGTTTGCCTTCCTATAGCGGTAAACCAGGATCAACCTGTCGCCAAGGTGAAGGATTTCCTGCACCTTTTGAAGGAATCGCATGGAGCTGGACATTGACGGACGATCCGGATTGCTGTCCACATATTGCTGAAATGCGCGCAATATATCGTTTTGCAGTATGATGGGAGGATCAGGTTTTTGGAGTGAGAAAAGGAAATCCTGGAGAAACGGGATTTCCGGATCATCAATGTAACTATGCAGTGATTTGGTCATTTTCGAGTCTTTTACATGGTGTCCGTCCGGAAATACCATTTCCGGATGGACACTACCTGTACTCCAGGAATCTGTAATGATTTATGCCGTCAAGGATGCCGGCGGCATATTCCTGTTTGCTGAAATATGTGCCCCGTAAGCCCCTTAAACGTTCCAGGTCATCGCTGTAGTTCCCCACAATAACTCCTCTTGTGTCACCCCTGAGCATTTCTTCATCCTTACCCGAATCTCCGCAGACCATTATGTTCGGCAGGGGTAGTTCCCACTTGTAACTCAGATACCGCACAGCTTTTGCCTTGGATGCCCTGAATGGAAGGACATCAAGGTATTGGCCAAGGGAATAGACGAGATTATACCGTATTTTTTTGGCCTGAAGCGTTTTGTGTACGTTTACGATTACTTCAGGGTCTTCCTCCGGATTGATGTAATAGCTGATTTTGAATTTGGTTTGGGATTCAGGTTCCTGGATCTCAGCCATATCAAATTCTTTAAGCTCATTTTTGATCAGGCCGGGCTTCCATTTGTATGCCAGGTGCTGCTGCCAGCCTCTGTCAGGCGTAAGATGGGGGCCGTAAAATATTTCAGTGCCCACGGAACAGATGATTATATCAGGCATGGGCACTTCGTGTTCCTTTAATGCATCGAGAGTCATTTCAAGGGAGCGTCCTGTTGCTACTCCCCAGCTGATCGAGTCCTGGTTGGCTTTAAGAAGATTCAATAATTCTTTAAGGGATGATTCGTCGCCCACAAGCGTATTGTCGATATCTGTGATCAGGAGGCGCTTCGCACTGGTCAGGCGACGACCGATTGCCAGGGATTTCGGGTCCTTGACCAATGCGAGTTTTGCCTCGGGCATGTAACTGATCACCTTTTTCACCACACCCATATATTTTTCGCAGTGAGATTCCCACGAATAATGGCTTCGCACCCCGTTGATACCGTTGCCCGAGTGAGTTTTCCAGAGATCCTGATCAACCAGTAATTTTTTACATGCCGCAGCGATTTCTCCGGAACTGGTGGGATTGATCAGCATGCCGTTTTTGCAGTTTCGGATGATGTCGGCCGGACCTCCGTCCTTGGTAGCGATTATAGGCAGGCCGGTTGAGGCGGCCTCAATCAGAGTTATGCCGAACGGCTCCACCAGCGCCGGATTGACAAACACGCCATGGCTGTCCGCGCATAACCGGTAAAGCTCAGGCACCTCGATGGTGAAATCGTGTTTTTTGGGAATGGCCATTTTGCCGTACAGGTCGTAACGGTCCATCAGAAGGAGCATTTCGGTCAGCACGTTCCTCTCGTTTTCCTCCATCACGGTGATGTTTTTGCGGATACCTGCAAATATTGCCAGGTTGGCAATGGCCTGAAGGTCCTTGTCCTTGCCGTATGCGGTTACAAGGCCTGCTATGTTTTTCCGTTGGTCAGGCCTGCAGAGGGCAAGTATGAAAGGTTTGTCCGGCCTGACCCAGAAGCGGTGCAGTTCGTGCAGCAGGGCCATATGCGCCTGTTTTGACGCCTCATCGTCGAGACGCAGTTCCAGGTGGGTGTCATAATATGGATAAAAAGTCTCGATATCAATTCCGGGTGGAATCACGTTATAGCGCCCTGTGGAATAATTATCATACAGGCCGTACTGCTTTTTAATTTCGTGAGTTGTGCTTGTGATGATCTGCTCAGCCTCCTTGATGATCCTCTCTTCAACATTAATCCGGAAATCTATGTGATAACGCCGGTTGATCTCCTCGGGACTCATGCCGTCGGCAAGCAGTCTGTTTTTTTTGTGGCGGCCCATGGAATGGCCGGTGAAAATAAAGGGCGCCCCGAAAATTGAGGCAAGTTCACGGGCAATGTACCCACCGTCAGGATAATGGCCGTGAAAGATATCAGGAACGCGGCCCGTTGACTTGATATATTTCAAGGTTTTGTCAACGAATTCGTCCAGATGGGTCCACAATAGTTCCTTGCGGATATATTTTCTTCCGCCGCATTGAAGACGGACGATTTGAGATTTTTTATCTAACGGTTCAGGTGTGCGTGAATAATCCCTGGAAACGGTTTTGTCCACAATCAGGCGGGTCAGCAGATCCACCCTGTCAACATCCGGATGATCGGCAAGAGATTTTATCAGTTCCAGAACATATTTAACCTGACCGCCCGTATCAGCGTCGCGTCCCAGTTCAGGAGACGTCCCCCTTACCAGGCCGTGGACACTGAAATGTTGAATATACAATCCGTTTGACGACATAACCCCTCCCAATTATTGGTGAAAAGATTGTAGATTCAAAATACCCTTATGAAGATGTTGAAAATAACCTGGAAGCAGGCACAAGGTTTTTACGCTGTTCATAAATAACGTCCATTCTTTGACAGTTTAACAGATTTTATGTCAAAAGGCACGGTTGTCGTAATGGTATTTACATCAGTTCCGATAATCCCGATTACCGGATGAATAAGCTGCGTAATTTTTTTCCCAGATTGCAACTTCAGGCAAGGGAGGTAATTATTATCAGGGGAATATGGGTCTGGAAAGAAATAACTTGGGTAATTCCGATCCGAAATGTGTTGCAGATTTAGTCGGTTTGATATTCACGAAACCGCAAGCGTAGCAGGGCTACGGTGAGGATTTCGGGGATGTCAAACCGGCTAAAGGTGTGATACAGTTCGGAAACGGAAAATCCAAGTTATTTCTTTCCAGACCCTATGCAGACAGATCGACTGGTGTGGGAAAAAGCGTTACAATGATGGGTATAAGAGTTTATCAAGTCAACGAAACCCGCCTGAAAAGCGTTAAACTCGAAATGTAAGCGATCACAGGCGCCGTATCCGGAGTCTCGCAGGCTCGCTTACCTGCCGCGATCAGGGGCAAACCAGCATAGGTGGGTAAGCTGATTGCCCTGATCACGCCCCCCAAGACTTCCTCCGGGTGCACTGCTACAGTATCTGGATCGCTTACAGAGCAAGGGGTTTGCGATCCGGCAGGGCTTTTGCTACCCTGTGATCGATTACCTTGAAATTAATAATTTTTCAAGGATTGGCGCAGGGCAGCCTTGCCGTATTTGCCGTTTTCGTCATCAAGGAATTCTTCAAGATCACCTATCTCACTATAAACATAGGAATAAACCTCGATGTCTTCATTTTGATTTCGAGTGATCAGCTTACCAGTAGAACCGGGTATGCGTCCACTTATACTCATACAATGGAGAACCATAATAAAAACTGCCAGGAAAACCAATCCCAGAACAAGACGTAACCAACGATTTATTTTTTCTTTCATCCTGTAAAAACCGGAAATAGAATACCGCCAAAAGCAATCCATGACATCAGCAGAGTTAAGATCAGGTTGAAACTCTGTCCAACGATATAAAGAATAATGGGTTTCCCTCCCACAACATGGCTTGCAAGCTCTTTAAAATTTGATTCAAGCCCTATCGCAACAAAGGCAAGACAGAAAAACCAACCGCGAAGAATTTTACTGAGCTTTAAAATGCCCGACACTTCTTCATGTCCCATTATCGGCATGAGCATAAAGCTGAAAATTATAGAAGCCGCTGCAAAACCGAGGATAAATTTGGGAAACCGGTACCAGATTTCCATCAGACTCGGGCGGGGTGCATTAGGGTCACGATCCACTTTAGTGATCCAGAAGACAGCTACCGCGAATGCAACAACGCCAATCAGAACATTCTGAATCATTTTTACAACAGCGGCGACCTTTTCCGCTACAGGCCCTAAGAATGCTCCCGCAGCTACTACAGCACCGGTAGAATCAATCGTTCCACCGAGCCAACCGCCGGCTACTGCAGGTAACATGCCCACAGCTTTACACAAAGGCGGCATTGCAATCATCATTAAAACCGTAAATATCATCGTCATGCCCACGCCGAGAGTCAACTCTGATTTTTTTGCCCTGCAGGCTGCTGAAACTGCGATAGCCGCAGATACACCGCATACTGATGTGGCAGCCGCAATGATAATGGTTAGATGTTTGGATGCCATCTTTAACCACCTGGTGCCGAAGAGCCACATAAAGATAATTACTGTCGGAGTTACAACCCATGCCACTAAAAGACCCGGCAAGCCGAGTTTGAGGATTTCGGAAAAGAGAATCTCACCACCCAGGAGCACAAGACCTGTTTTAATGAACATTTCAGACCTGGCGCCTTTTAAAATCCACTCCGGCGTTCCCACTGTATTTGCTATGAGTAAACCAAAAGACAGACCCCAAATTGCATACCCCAGTCCCCAGGCCTTAATTGTAGTTTGACCGGCAACAACATATGAAATTACCGCAAGCGTAAAAACCACAAGGTAACCGCCAAAAAATTTTTTCCAATCCTCCTGCATGATCATTACGCCGACAGTAAGTAAAACACCGATTCCTATACCCAGGATCACAACCCATAAACCCAAATCCCCGGGGAAGGCCTCAACAGGATTAGCCACCCACTTGTTGATCTTTGGAACCATTGTTATTAAACCGGTTCCGATCCCTGCAAAAATAGCTGTGGCAAACCAGATAGCCCAGTAGTCTTCGTCTTTCCAGAGTTTTTCAATTTCCTTACTCATTTCCTTTTCCCACTCCTTTTTATTAAACGGGACTTGAAAACTGTTTAACCGCACGGGTTAAAATTTAAAAACAATATATTATTGTATTCAAAAACAGAATGTCAAGCAAAGTATTTATGACTTTTCAATAAAGTCTTACGCCCCCAGCCTTTTATAACATTTTACGCAGCATTCATGCATTTCCGGCAAGATTTGCTCAGGACTTCTCGTTATCTCTGGGTTAAAGGACTCTCTGAATTCCGAGTATTCCTTTTTGTTCCAGATATTGGTTAAGCTTTTGTTCCGGATGTTGCCGAATGAGATTCCTTTTATTGGAAAAGATTGACCTTTGAATATGTAACAGGAAGGATTGCGGCCACCGGGTTTGCGATTTTCACAGAGAACCGGATCGGTAAGAACGCATGGGACGACTTCGCCTTCAACATTGATGACGCATGCACGGAGGATATTTTCGCGGCAATGGCCAAAGGCATGGTCAAGGCCTGGGCCGTGATAGTCAAAAATGATGTTTTCACCGGCTGCTTTGTCTTTAATTTCCTCCAGTATACTGTTATAGTAATTTATCTGTTCCGTATTGTTGAAGATTGCTTCTGCGGAAAGTTTCGGATCAATGATCAAAGTCATGTTGCCGGCTACTATTTGTTTTGCTCCCACCTTTTTTGCAAGTGGGAGAATCTCCTTGAGTTCATGGAAATTGGATCTGAGCATGAGATAGGCGAGATGCACTGCCGGTAAATGGGTTTTCCTTTCAGCTTTTATCTTGCATAGCAGTTCAAGATTGGAAACGAGTTTGTTAAAGTCGGTTCCTTTGCGGATCCGGTTGTGGGTTGTCGGGGTGGTACCGGCGAGACTGATACCAATGATGTCCAACTTCAAATCAACCAACTTTCGGATGGTATCTTCGGTAAGAAGCATGCCGTTTGTGGTAAACCCGACGCATTTCCCTTTATCCTTGCAGATTCGGATCATTTCAAAAATATCGTTATTAAGAAGAGGCTCTCCCCATCCCTGCAGGTAAACCATTTCCGTATATTTAAGAAAAGGGATCAGTTTATGAAAGAGCGTTATCGGCATCTGTTTGTCTGTCCAACGGTTTTTCATCAGGGTATGGGGACAATAGATGCAGGCTCCATTGCAGTGGGTCGTTACTTCAACCTGAACCCAGTCCAGAGTTGGGCTCCCGATTTTGTCCAGTTGCCTTTTAAACCATCTAAACATGTTTAATACCAAAACCCAACATCCGGCAATGCCTTGGGGCTGGGTGAAAAGTGACAAGGAATTGCTTTTTTATCTCCGCCCACCCTTCAGTTTCATCCTTAAATTTCACCTTGACAGTGATCTGACCGTCGTATGTGAACGATTACTCAGAAGGAGATAACCTCTTGGTTGCCCTGTATTTTATGTTCGCTGATCAGGAAGTCGATAATTTTTCTTTTGTCCGATTCCTCATTAAAGAGATTTCGGAGCGCCTGTAAGGCATCATAGTTATCTTCAAGGGTACCGTAGTAGAAATTCTGTGCCAACTCGGAGAATTTTTGCAAATCTTCTTCTAATTGACATGCTTGAGCATACCGGTCAATGAGTTCCGGCAGCATGTTTGAAAATTCGTGAAAAAATGCAAGATCGGAGAGAAAGTATGGATTGGTCGGATCTTTTTCCACTCTGAGAATGATAAGGTCTTTGAGGCGGTCATTACCGCATCGGAAATATTTCCGGATCAGGGGATAGTTTGGACTGTCGGAAAGTCTTTCCGCCTGCAGAGTCTCCGGTAGGCTTTCTGATAGCTCCACCCGTCCTTCAAAATATGCTACAAGAGATTCCTGCCGGTCATTTTGAGGAACAGCGGTTATTTCTTCCTCCTTTTCCGGATCATACTCGTCGTCGAACCATGTAAATCCAAGATCCTCCAAGCCTTTCCTGTAATTAACAGGATCTTTCTTAAAGACCTTATTGACTTTATCGATGACGACCTCTCTTTTCAGCTTTTTATATTCTTCAGCATACTTATCTTTCTTGCTCACGGGATACTTCCATTAAAAACCGCAGGAATCTGAGGATTTTTTTTTATTTTGAACTATCAGTAGGATATTGGTCAGGTCGAGAGATGATCAACAAAGTCTCCCGGTTTCTCATGAAAAACAAAGTCAGCCATGTTATCCAGAGGTGTATTGGATAATCTGATAATCGCGAGTACGGCTCCGTTATTTTTTGCGGGGTTGGTTTTAATTTCGGCCACAAGTCTTTCATTGGGCAAAGGTGGGCACAGCCCACCCTACAAAAAATACATATTTCCACCATGTTATTCTTAGTTCTCTTGTAGGGTGGGCTATGCCCACCGTTATAATGGCCGAAGTTAAAACCAACCCCGATTTTATTATAATCTGACGGATATTTTTCTTTCAAAGCTGAAAGCTTCTTACTAACCCAGATAAACTGGAAATTTTAAAAGGTCCTGGATAAGTGCCTTAAAACATGTGGCACCACAGGCGTCACATATAACTTCGGAGTTTTTCTGCCACAAAAAACAAGAAAATTACCACTAAGGCACTAAACGCAGGAAAGGTGATGGCATTGTTGTTCGCTTTCTCTTTTAATTTCACCACAGACGTACTTAGGGCTCAAGTAAAAATAACTTGTACATCTTCCATCTCATCTTCAGGCCGTTTTGGGCCGATTGTGAGGTTACAAAATCCTCAAATTAGCGCTGCTAGTCCTGCGGTTTTGTAACCTCACA